>JASHXK010000397.1 GCA_030043575.1 Terriglobales bacterium | reverse complement strand
GCCGGAACCGAGGTCGAACTTTCTATTCCGGGCAAGGTGGCCTTCAAATCCAGGGCATCGAATCGCTTTTCAACCTGGCTTTCGCGATTGTCTGCCACAAGATCAGCGTCCGGCGTTCACCCGCCGGAGGGGGAGAGGCCCGATGAACAATGAAACACCGATACGGGTTCTCGCTGTCGATGACCATCCCCTGCTGAGGGAGGGCATCTCCACACTTATCAACAGCCAGCCGGACATGGTGAT
The DNA here is from genome assembly GCA_030043575.1 of Terriglobales bacterium. Taxonomy (GTDB): domain Bacteria; phylum Acidobacteriota; class Terriglobia; order Terriglobales; family Acidobacteriaceae; genus Bog-257. Next base: position 2,507 of record JASHXK010000397.1, on the reverse strand, counting down.
GATCGCTCAGGCGTCCACGGCCGAGGAGGGCATTCAACGATTTCGTGAGCATCGCCCTGACATCGTCCTCATGGACGTGAGACTTCCAGACAAGGACGGCATTGACGCCATGCTTCTGATTCGAGAGGAGTTCCCTGATGCCCGCGTGGTCTTGGTAACGACATCGGAGGGCGACGCCGAGATCCGGCGGGCCCTCGAGGCTGGAGCGCGCGGCTATGTCCTGAAAAGCATGCCGCCTCAGGATCTGCTGAGCGTCGTCCGCCAGGTCCACGCGGGGAAAAAGGCCATCCCGACCCAAATCGCAAAACATCTGGCGGAGCATTTGGGTGATGAAGAACTGACGGCGCGCGAAATCGAGGTGCTTCAACAGATCGCGAGCGGCAATCGCAATCGCGACATCGCCGAAAAACTGTTCATCTCAGAAGAGACCGTCAAAGTGCACATCAAGCACATCATGGACAAGCTTGGAGCCAGTGACAGGACGCAAGCCGTAGCCATCGCCTTACGGCGCGGGATCATGCATCTCTAAGGCTCGGATTTGCCCCACGGCTCATACCTCGAAAGTGGTACACAAAAACACCGATCACTGGGGATTCGACGGGCAATCGCAGCCGCTATCCTTTTGGTCTTGGGTCAACTGCCGTTGAACCCCATCGAGGCGAAGCTTGCGAAGCCCATATTCGACATTCCCGGGACGTTGGCAGGGGTTAGGTCTGCTCCTATTGCGCTCTGCACTTGGCGTCACTCTGTTAGTCCAGGCCGCGTCCTGCCTGCCTGATTCGCAGAGCTTGGCCGTCAGGGCGTGGGCCAGGTGCCTGCTCGAACTGGCCAGCGGCGCTTCTCTGCTCATCGGATTCCTGACTCCAGCGGCAGGGATCATTGCCGTTCTTGTCGGCGTGGGGATCGGGTTTTCCTGGTTCCCGGTGCCGGCCTTAGTATTCTTCAACAGCCATCTGTTAACCCTCGACCTCATCATTATGGCGATGACGTGTGCTTTTCTTGGTCCAGGCGCGTTTTCACTCGACGCCCGTTTGTTTGGGCGCCGCAAAGTCATCATTCCGCGTCCCTCTCGTCTACCGAAGGCCTGAACTTTCTCCCCCCGATACGCACCTTACGAATTCCGCTGCCGGGATGCCTGGGACTACGCGACGTCGGTGCCTTCGAACCCTCATCAATGATCCTGGTTAGTTCTCCCTCAGTTACCCGATAGTGGTACCCAGCTGTTGCCCGCGAGGGGTATCCCAAAAACCTCTTATCTCGTGATGTGCTCCGCGCTTTGCTCGAATACAGTACCAACCATGAAAACGCGGCATGCACCGATCGAGCGGCCATTAAGCGTCGCGTATTCGAAAAGGAGGATGTCATGAAGAGGGTTCACAAGACACTGAAGCTGGCCAGCTGGGTTCTCGCGTTATTGATGTCTGGCAGGACCACCTTGGCGCAGCAGCCACCGGACAGCGTTGAAGGCAATTGGACGATCTACTCAACGAGCATCGAGACCGGTGCGACTGTTTTGAAGCGCGTTCAAATCGCCCAGTATGGCGAGAGCCTGACGGGATTTTTCGAGGGTCCGAATCAGGCAGGTCCCATACAAGGATCGATCCACGGCCATCACATCGAGTTCAAGACGAAGACCCGCAACGTGCTGTCGTTTCGCGGAACAGTGGACGGAAACATTATGTCAGGGCTGTATGGACTTCATGGCCGGCATGCCGGGTGGCAGGCCGTGCGCGCCACTGCGGTCGCAATGGCAGTTCCAGTTCCGCCGGTAACCTCCTATCAGTATCAACCCGTGCAGGTTACAACCCCGCCCGCGCCGCCAGTCGCGCCTCAGGCCGCGCCACAGCCTGTGCCGGCGCCTGACGCACCCAGTAGCGACGATCCAGCGCCGGCGCCCCAATCTCCGGACGAACTCAACGCTTTGGTCGCACCCATCGCACTTTATCCGGACTCGCTGGTGGCACAGGTGCTTGCAGCTTCTGAAAATCCAGACCAAGTCGCGTACGCGGACGATTGGCTAGCACAAAACAAGGGCCTGACTGGCACTGCGCTCGTGCAAGCGGTTGACCAACAATCTTGGGACCCCAGCGTCAAGGCTTTGACGCAGTTTCCTTCCGTGTTGGATAACCTGGCGCGTAACATCTCGTGGACATCCAGCCTCGGTCAGGCGTTCGCGAATCAACAGGCCGATGTGATGGCAGCCGTGCAAGCGATGAGAGCCAGGGCACAAGCTGCAGGTACGCTTCAATCCACACCCCAAGTCACGGTCGCTCAGCCGTCTCCCGGTGTCATCGTGATTCAACCCACGAATCCTCAAGTGGTTTACATTCCCGAGTACAACCCCACAATCGTGTACGGTGCGCCGCTGGTGGTGCCCTTCTATGCTCCACCCGTGATGGTGACAGCCGCGACTGTGTCATTCGGTCCCGCGATCGCGATCGGCGCCTTCATTGGCGGCGGCGGCTTTGTGGCCGGCGGCGGATTCGGCTGGGGTTTCCACGCATGGG
>JASHXK010000396.1 GCA_030043575.1 Terriglobales bacterium | reverse complement strand
AGGTTCAAGACTGCGCGGGTATTCGAATGCTGCTTCACGACAGAAACCAGAGGAGTACGTCGTGGCGGTGGTGGAAGGGCTGGAGCACGATCCAACACTGAGTTTTCAACTCAAAGAAGGTTTTCACGTGCTCGCCGTCGTGCCCCACTATCTGAGCGACGATCCCGAGAGCCTGGGCTATGCCGCGATAATCGAGTGGCTGAATCCAGAACTAATACGCGCGGAGCACATCGCGAACCGGCCGACGCGATTCATACGCCGGGCAGAGGCGCGGGCAAAGGGTATCTCCGTGTAGGCTTCGTGTCAGGGCAGGAACCTCCGTGTCTGCGTGAGAAGCGGATTTCTTTTGCGCGCTGGAATAGGACGTAGGAGAATCAAACCCCCGAAGGGATGGAACCGCGGTTAGCCCGGGACGAAGCGCAGCGGAGGCCTCTTACCCTCTACTATCCCTTACCGAATTACCAACACTTCCCTCATATTGTCGCGGCCGAGGAAGAACTTAATGGAAGCGTATTCGTGGAAGAGATTTTCGACGTGGCGGTTGTTGAAGACGCGTTGCAGCCGAAAGCCGCGGACCGGCTGCAGCTCCAGCGTATCTTTGGAGACGATGTTGTAGCGATAGAAGGGCGCGTCCGGGCCTGCGTCTTTGGTGTGAAAGAACGCCAGCATGGTGCCGCCGGGCTTCATCGCAAACTGAATACGTTCGATCACCGGTTTTACCAGCACCTCCGGCAGAAAGTCGGCCAGATCCCAGAACATGACAGCATCGAATTCTGCGCGGGAAAACGAAAGGTTGCCGCGAAGGAAGCGATCAATATCGATGCCGCTGCCTCCGTCGCCGTTAGGTACGAGCAGGGTCTTGTCATTGGACAGACGCAGCAGATCCTCCTGCTGAAAGCGATGGCCAAGTCCGGTCATGAAGGTGATGTTGGCGGGCGAGGTCGAGCCCAAGTCCAAGATTTTCAGATCCTGCTCACGCGAGATGGCGCGGATGAACTCGCCGAAACCGGTCGAGCGGCGACTGACCTTCTGTCCGGGGACGATATCGGCATCCGCAGACTTGCGAGCCGAACCAAATAATTTTTGGAAGATGCCGGGGGACACAAGACAATATTGTAGGTGGAGACCGCGGAAGCATCAATGTCTAGACAGTGGAAGGAACCGGGCGCACCCAGCGATGCGCCCTGCGATCTACGCCTTCTTGGTTTCGAGAAGCGTACCCTGGGTGCTGATAGGCGCGGGCGGAGGAGCGGCGGCAGCCGAGGCCTGGGGCTTCGACTCGATCTTCGGTCCAGGCTCGGGCTTTTGAATGTCGATTCCGCCTTTGAAGAATGCGCCGTCCTCGATGGAGATGCGCGCGGTGGCAATGTCGCCGCTGAGCGTGGCGCTCTTGCGGAGATCGACGCGGTCGGAAGCATGGATATTGCCGTCCACGCGGCCGTGGATGATCACATTGCGGGCTTCAATGTTGGCGCGCACGCGGCCGTTGGGACCGACGGTCAGACTCTGGCCGCGCAGCGTGATGGAGCCTTCCACCTCGCCGTCGACAATCAGGTCCTCGCTGCCCGACAGCTCGCCTTTAACCACCACCGACTTGCCAATGGTGGCGACTTCGTTGGAATGGCTGGCGTATGTCGGCTCACTGCGAACCGGTTCCGATGGACGCGGCGGCGCGGGCGCGGCCGGCGTGTAGGACGGACTGGGAGCCGGCTCGGCTGGAGGAATGTACTCGTCTTCTTTTCGCTTCCACATGTTCTTTGAACTCCGTAAGGCGGCCCGCGCGCTGACTAACCGGCGCCCAATCGCACGCCTCATTTTTAGTACAGAAAGAATACTCCCGAAAGAGGATACTCAACCGGCAGCAATGCCGCAAATAGATTCTGTAGCCATTGTAATGGCAAAGCGAGCTCACTGCGTGGGGCTGACGCGTTTCGGACGGCGCAACCGTGCTGCGGGTCACAGAGGCAGTCGCCGTGCTCCCGTATAATGGCTGGTTTCCTCTCGCTCCCGCCTCGCACCCAAGCGAATTCACCGGCGGCAGACACAGGACTTTTATGACCGATATCGAACTCATTGTTGGCCGCGAAATTCTGGACTCGCGCGGCAATCCGACAGTCGAAGCCGAAGTCATTCTTGCCAGCGGAGCCCGCGGCCGCGCTGCTGTTCCCAGCGGAGCTTCCACCGGCGAGCACGAGGCGCTGGAGCTGCGCGACGGCGACAAGGGCCGCTACCTGGGCAAAGGCGTGCTCAAAGCCGTCAACAACATCAACGAAGTCATTGCGCCTGAACTTGAAGGCATGGATGCCAGCGATCAGCGTGAGCTGGACAACACGATGCTGGCGCTGGATGGTACGCCGACCAAAAGCAAGCTGGGGGCGAACGCGATCCTGGCGGTTTCGATGGCCGCTGGGCGTGCGATGGCCGATCATCTTGGCATCGAGCTCTATCAATACCTCGGCGGATTCACCTCCGGCTTGCTGCCGACGCCAATGATGAACATCCTGAACGGTGGTGCGCACGCCGATAACAATGTCGACTTTCAGGAGTTCATGGCGATGCCGGTGGGCGCGGCATCATTTAGCGAAGCGTTGCGTTGGGGTGTTGAGACATTTCATGTTCTAAAGGGCGTCCTGAAAAAGCGGGGCTACAACACCGCGGTCGGGGACGAAGGCGGCTTCGCGCCGTCGCTTAAGTCCAACACCGAGGCGATTGAAGTCGTGCTGGAGGCAATCACGCAAGCCGGATACAAGCCGGGCGAGCAGATTGCCTTAGCGCTCGATCCTGCGGCCAGTGAGTTCTACGACAGCGAGAAGAAGAAGTACGTCTTCAAAAAGTCAGACCAGAGCGAGCATTCCAGTGAGGAGATGGTGAAGTTCTGGGCGGATTGGGTGCGGCAGTATCCCATTGTGTCGCTTGAAGACGCCTTTGCAGAGGACGACTGGGAGGGTTGGAGACTTCAGACTGCCGAGCTGGGCGGCAAGATCCAGCTGGTGGGCGACGACATCTTCGTCACCAACATCGAAATCTTTCAGCGCGGGATCGATGCCGGCGTAGCCAACTCGATTCTGATCAAACTCAACCAGATCGGATCGGTGAGCGAGACGCTGGATGCCATCAACCTGGCGCGGCAGAATGGCTACACTACCGTCATTTCGCACCGGTCAGGCGAGACGGAAGACAGCTTCATCGCCGACTTCGCTGTGGCGACTGTCGCCGGGCAAATCAAAACGGGATCGGCGTCGCGCAGTGATCGCATCGCAAAGTACAACCAGTTGCTGCGAATCGAAGAGGGGCTCGGCCCGGCAGCGCGCTTCCTGGGGCTAAAGAGCCTGAACTATCACGGCGAGCTGGCGAAGGGAGCTAAGGCGTAATGGGATGAGCGAAACAGTAAAGCTGAAAGCCAGCGATGGACACGAATTCGATGCCTATGTGGCTCGGCCGGAGGGGACGCCGCTCGGCGGACTGGTTGTCGTACAGGAGGCGTTTGGAGTCAACAAGCACATTCGTTTCGTGGCGGACGGCTTTGCGAAAGATGGCTTCCTGGCGGCTGTACCCGCTTTGTTCGATCGCATCGAGCACGGCGTGGAGCTGGGTTACGAAGGCGCGGATCGCGAGCGAGGCATTGCGCTGGCTCGGCAACTCCACCCTGACAATGGCGTCAAGGACATCGCCGCAGCTGTCGATTTCGCGAAAAAGGAAACCGGCAAGAAATGCGGCGTGATTGGTTATTGTCTTGGCGGGACTTTTGCCTGGCTCTCCGCGACTCGTCTCGACATTGCCGCCGCCGTCGGATACTACGGCGGATACATCGGGCGTTACGCAGGCGAAACCCCGCGTTG
>JASHXK010000044.1 GCA_030043575.1 Terriglobales bacterium | reverse complement strand
TGAGGGTGAACTCCACAATCTCGCTGGGCTGGTTGGGATCGGGGTTGATGGCATCGTTGTTGCTCACCAGCAGATTGCCGTCGGGTGCAGCAGCCAGGGCCAACGCGCCATGCAGGTGGGTCTGGTCGTTATAAATAATCTGACCGGTTCCCCCATCGGTGGTTCTTGTCGAAGCATTGGAGACGGCGAAGACAGCGTTGTCTACCGTCGATGCCACATACAGCGTGTCGATCGATGGATTGTAGACCAGGCCGGTCGGCGCATCCACGAAGGTAACCGGATCGCATTGATGCATATAACCGGAGGCGATGGTGGTCTTGCTGTTCACCGTTAACCCGCCGCTGCCGACCGTGGTGTCGAAGCGCGTTACATTCCCGCTCAATGCATTCGTGATGAAGATATCGACCCGCCCGCCGCCAAAGTCATAGAACGTCATGTCCCATGGCCCGTTGATGTAGTTCTCGTCGGTGATCGTCTGCACTTGCTGGCCAACATTGTTGATGACGAGGAGGTTTCCATTCCCGGCGTCACCGCACATCCCAGTGGAGGATGGGAAGTTGCCGACTACAACGAACCCTTCTTTCAAGACGCCGAGCGCAGTTGACAGTCCTTGTTGTGCCAGCTGGGCAGCGAAGAATAAGGTAACTTGTCCATTCGGCCTTACCCGGACGATGGTCGTTCCGGTGCCTTGCAGGTTCTGGCTGTTGTTGAAGTTCGAAACCAGGATGTCCCCGGGATCCAGCGTACCGCCGGCAAAACTCAGCGGTACGAACGCAACCCCATAAGGATTGAGATCGCCGTTCGCGGGAATGGTGGACACCACCTGGATCGGGCTGGGGAGGAAAAACGGGGTTCCGAGATTTTGCGCGATCAATGCGGGAGCCATCAGCAGCAACCCGAGGATGGCCGCCAAGCCGAGACCGGCCCGATGCCTATGGCTGTGCGACGTGGAGTGAGAGAAACTGTGCTGGTTCGCGAAGGTGCTTTTCACAATACACTCCTTAATTCAGTCTCTTGGTGAATTGGTCTGCGGACATGCGATCATTTCTGGACTACTTGCTCTGACTGCAGTTTGGAACTCGCCTCGTCCATCAGTCATCGAAGTAACCGCGGCATTTGCGACGATGAGACCCGGACTCGACGCAAACCCAGTCATTCGTGATCCTGCCCGCCAGCGTCTTGCCCCATTACGAATTACTGGCAACGGGCAGTCAATACAGCGTTGACAAGTCCGTGACAATGAGTCGCGATTTTTACATTTGTCGTTGAAAGTAAAGAGCGGGATGACAACGTCGAGAACAAAATTCTTAGGGAGGCCATGATGGTCAGAGTTGTGGCGATTGAGTTTCCGCTTGGCTTTTTCTACTATGCAGCATTCAGGGAAATAGGCACCGATTGCCGTGGAAGAACTACAAGTCCTGATAACACGCGCGCAGATCGCGGCCAAGGTCGCCGAAATCGCTGAGCGCATCACGGCGGATTTCGCGGGAGAGTCAGTCGTTCTGATCGGAGTGCTGAAAGGCGCTACCATCTTCCTCGCCGATCTCGCGCGCCAGATCAAGCTGGATGCTACCTTCGACTTTATTGCCGTCTCCAGCTACGGCAACACCAGACAGCACAGCGGAGAAGTCAGGCTGGTGAAGGACGTCGACCAGTCCATGGCTGGCAAGAACATCATTCTGGTGGAAGATATTCTCGATACCGGCTTGACTCTGACCTACATCAGGAATCTGTTGCTGGCACATCAACCAAAGTGTTTCAAGATTGCCGCCCTTCTTGACAAAGTCTCCAGACGCACCGAGGCTATCGACGCCGACTATGTTGGTTTCGTGATTCCCGACGAATTTGTCGTAGGATATGGGCTTGACTTTGCCGAGCGTTATCGTAATCTGCCAGATATTTGTGTTTTGGACTCGAAGAGGGCATAGAATTTACTTTTGCCTATGTCAGCGTACTTGCCCCTTGTCGCTACACCGGTCCTGACTCTCAGCGATTGGCGAAGCACAGCGAAACTCATCGAACACACCCTCTTGAAACCCGATGCCGCCCGCAGGCAGATCGATACACTCTGCCAGGAAGCGGTGCACTATGGCTTCCACTCCGTTATGGTGAATCCTGCGAACGTAGCTCTGGCGGCGGCGCAGCTTCGTGGAACTGCAGTTCGAGTGGGCACGGTGGTCGGTTTTCCCTTAGGTGCGAATCTGACCCTGATTAAGCTCACCGAAGCCGAGGCTGCCTTGCGGCAGGGTGCCCACGAACTCGACATGGTGATGAATATTGGCGCGCTCAAATCAGGGGATCGGGTGCTGGTGCAGACCGAGATCCGCAGTCTCGCGCGACTGGCCCATCAGCATGGCGGGCTCCTGAAGTTGATCCTGGAGAATGCGCTGCTCAGCCAGGAAGAAAAGATTCTAGCCTGCGCACTTGCCGCCGAAGCCGGAGTGGACTTCGTGAAAACCTCCAGCGGACTGGCCGAGTTCGGTGCAACCGCCTCCGACGTGGCGCTGATGCGCGGTGTGGTCGGACTGAAGATCGGAGTTAAAGCTGCCGGCGGCATCCGCACGGCTGCGCATCTGGCGGAGATGGTCGACGCGGGCGCGAACCGTATCGGTACCAGCGCCAGCGTGCACATCATGCACGAGCTTGGCGCCCCGGACGCCGACCAGTACTAGCCCAAGTTCACCCCAAAACAATCTACGGATTTCGTTCCCGCTTTGGCAGTGGTATCAAAGACGTTTTTTCCTCACTTCCACACTGGTGCTTCTCCCTTGCCGTGCCGATAGGACAACTGACAGTAAAAGTAGCTGAAGAAGCTACGGACAGATTCTCTGTCCGGCGAATTCGCAGGGGAGGGGTCGAATGAAACAAGCGCTTCGTAATTTGCTGCGGGACGAATCCGGTCAGGACCTGATCGAGTACGCCCTGGTAGCGGCCGTTTTAGCCTTAGCTGCCATTGCCGGCATGAGTGCGCTGGCCAGCAACATCAGCAACGCGTTCAGTGCGGTTGGCAGCAAGCTTAGCAGCGCGGTGGCCTGAGCTGCCGCGGTCCGGAGGCGTGGCACGGTCGCCTGGACGCCTGCCTTCGGAGCGAATCGGGTGGAAGTGGCTACCTATCCCGATTCCAAACTATGCAACTAGCCCAGGTGTAATTTCCAGCGCCGGCGGTGATTGCTGCCCGCAAGCATTTCCGGCAACGCTGGTTCGGCTTGCGTCCCGCTGTAGCGTTCCACACAGGCGGTGAACATCAGCGGGGCGCTCGCCGTGCGAGTACGCGCGCACTGTACCCAGCCAGGAAGTTAGCCAGCCCGGGACGGCCAGCTCCGATGCAAGCAGCAAAACCAGCAGGGAAGCGGCAAGTGAAAATATGAATACCTTTCGGGTTCGCCATGAAGTGATGGCCCACACTGATAAGGGAAGGAGGACGGCGACCGCCAGATGCGGCTTCCAGACTGCCAGAGCGCCAGCGATCGCCGCCAACGCCAGCCGGCCCGACTGCGCGCAAGAGACGGAGAAAGCCAGTAGCGCGGCAATGATCAGGGTGGGTTGGCGCAGCTGCAGGCCCGCAACCACGGGGTATGCAGCAAAAGCCAGGGTCGTGATGAGGACCGTGTCGACTTTGCCGCGCCGTCCGTGATCCGCCCACCACTCAACCGACATCACCGACAACCATCCGCAGACTACCAGCATCACAAACTGCGCCAGATTGAAGGGCAGCAGAGCCATCGGCCAGAAAAGAAAGAAGAAGAACACTGGATACGCGAAACGATGCTGATTGGCGGGGCTACCGGCGGAAACTGTTTTTCCGTAAATAGCGACTTCAATTCGTCGTGTTACTTCCGGCTCGTAAGGATTTCGATGGCGAAGGATTTCGCGGCAGCCGAGCCATTCCGGCAGCAGACCCTGCCGAACCGTGGGAGCATTGGCACCAAGTCCAGACGGAGCAATCACAAGAGAGAAATACCAAGCCGACGAGAGACAGAGGAGCGCACCCGCCAACAGCGGCAGCCGGCAGCTCCCGACTTGCAGCTTTCCAACGTCGCTAAACTGAGGGGCGATCTGCGCAGCTCCTGCCATCGGGGGAAACCTCCGGCAAGCACTCCATCAATAACTGCATCGGCAGAACAGAGAAGCTCTTGAGGAAGAGCTCGGTATCTGGTAAGAAAGGGCTCTCCGCGCTAAGTTGGTGAGCACTAAAGAGCTAACAGCATCTACGCTCCTTCAGGGCTTCGACAGGAGGGCGACTATCGTCTCATCGCAACATAACAGATTTGAGGAGGAAACACTACGCTACAAAGCTGCAAGATCTTGCACCTTAGACTGGCGAAGTAACACGATTTTAAGGAAATTTTGCGGAAGTCGGATTGCACTGGACTGTGTGGAGAGGTTAGCAGTAGTGTCTCCAGTCTGTTGGGTGGTTCGAACTGAGTGAAGAGCAACAAGTTACTGTTATTTGTTTCGAGCGCAAGCTCCTTGGTTCTCACCGACTCTTCGGCAATCTCGCTGGTTGGAGAGTGATGTAGGCGCTGAAAGCTGCAGTGTCTGTTCCCTGGGAGGGAAGGAAATATGCGCAGGCTTCTGATTCTGGCTGTGGTGTTGTGTGGTGCAGTATATGCCTACGCCGGACCGGTGGAATTTGAATTTCTCGCCTGGAACGACGGTATGTGGCAGAACGGCTACCCCTATGTGATTGTGCAAGTCGGCGGCGGTCCTATCGCCGCGCTCGATGTCATGTGCGATGACTACGTCCATGGTGGACAGCCGGGCGATGAGTGGTTTGCCAACATCACCGACCTGGGTACCGGAAACATATCGCTGACTCGTTTCAACACCACACCGGGACTCACTGCTCTATATCCCTTGATGCTCTACAACGAGGCCGGCTGGATTCTGCTGGAAACTCAGGATGAGCAAATGTCGCAGTGGCGTGAGATGAATAACGCAGTTTGGAACATCTTTGATCCCAGTGCGCCGTGCGACAGCACTTGTCAAGCCTGGATCAGCGCCGCTCAACATGCAGTGCCGCTGCTCCCGCAAAGCTACTGGGACGACGTATACATTGTGACCCCAGTGAACCAGCACGATCCGGACCCAAACTCGATTCAGGAATTCATGTACATTGGAACGAGCAGTGGCGCCGGCGCCGATCAGCAGACTACGCCTGAACCGGGCACGCTGCTCCTGATGGGCACTGGCTTGTTGGCCGCGTTCGGACGCCGGTTTTTGCACTGATTTCTACATTAGCCACCCTGGGTCGTTAACCCTCCCCAGGAATAAACGCTCCCCCTAGCAAGAGCCTCTTGCTCCGGGGAGCGTTTCCCGTCATAATTGCTCGTGCACGCCTGCGGGCTCCACTCGGTTTGCGCCAAGAAGCTGGCGGGCGAGGCACCCCCAAAAACGCCACCCTTTAAGCGTATTTCTCAGCGGTACAAATCCATAAATCAGAGGAATCGATGGCAGCAAAGTACATCTTTGTGACCGGCGGTGTGGTGTCTTCCCTCGGCAAGGGCTTGGCGGCAGCTTCCATCGGCTGCCTGATGGAGAGCCGCGGGCTGAAGGTCACCTTGCAGAAATTCGATCCCTATCTGAACGTCGATCCGGGGACGATGTCGCCGTTCCAGCACGGCGAAGTTTTCGTGACCGATGACGGCGCCGAAACAGACCTCGACCTCGGCCATTACGAGCGCTTCACCCACACCAAGCTGACGCACGACAATAACTGGACCACCGGCCGCATCTACGAAACCATCATCGCCAAGGAGCGACGCGGCGATTATCTTGGCAAGACCGTGCAGGTGATTCCTCACGTCACCAACGAAATCAAGGGCGCGATGAAAAAGGTGGCGCAGGAGGTCGATCTCGCCATCATCGAGATTGGCGGTACAGTGGGCGACATCGAATCGCTGCCGTTTATCGAAGCCATTCGCCAGATGCGCCAGGAGCTGGGCCGCGAGAATACGCTTTTCGTCCATGTGACGCTGGTGCCGTACATCGCTGCGGCCGGTGAACTGAAGACCAAGCCCACGCAGCATTCCGTCAAGGAACTGCTCAGCATCGGAATTCAGCCGGACATTCTGCTCTGCCGCACCGACCGCTTCCTGTCCAAGGACATCAAGTCAAAGATCGCGCTGTTCTGCAACGTCGAGAACGAAGCAGTTATTACTGCCAAAGACGTCGCTTCGATTTATGAAGTACCTTTGGTCTTTGCGCACGAACAGGTGGATCGTCTGGCTTTGCGCTATCTGCGTCTGGAAACCCGCGAGCCCGACCTCAGCCGCTGGGAAGAGCTGGTCCATCGCGTCTACAACCCGAAGGATGAAGTCACAATCGGCATTGTCGGCAAATACGTGGAGTACGAAGACTCCTACAAATCACTGAAAGAAGCGTTGGTGCATGGCGCGCTGGCTTACAACCTGAAGCTCAGCGTGAACTGGATTGAAGCTGAAGGCCTGGAGCAAAAAGATCAGAGCGTGCAGGCGCAGCTGGAGCATGTCGACGGAATTCTGGTGCCGGGTGGTTTCGGCAAGCGCGGCATCGAAGGCATGCTGCAAGGGATTCAGTACGCGCGCGAGAACATGGTCCCGTACTTTGGGATTTGCCTGGGCATGCAAACGGCGTGCATCGAATTTGCGCGCAATGTCTGCGGACTGGAGCAAGCGAACTCGAGCGAGTTCGATCCCGCGACCCCGCACCGCGTTATTTACAAGTTGCGCGAGTTGCGCGGTGTGGAGGAGTTAGGCGGAACGATGCGGTTGGGGGCATGGACGTGCAAGCTGGAAGCGGGATCGCTGGCGCAGCAGGCGTACGGTCAAACTGAGATTAGCGAACGCCATCGCCATCGCTATGAGTTCAATCGCGAATACGAAACCGCATTGGTCGCCGGCGGACTGCGATTGAGCGGTGCGACGCCGGACGGGACGTACGTCGAGATTGTGGAGATTCCCGGCCATCCGTTCTTTCTCGGCTGCCAGTTCCATCCCGAGTTCAAGTCGAAGCCGCTCGAGCCACATCCCCTGTTCTCGGCGTTCGTGAAGGCGTCGTATGAGAACAAACTCCGGCGCGAGCATTCGCGTAATGAAGTTGAGGTGGAGATGTTCCATCGGCCGGAAAAGCAGCGGCTGACAACCAGCGGCTAGCAAGCGTTTTGTATCCGGGCACGACTAGTCGTGCCGATCAGTCCTTATTTTCTGTGCGAGTCGCGCGGCTAATCGTTAGTTGCCGGCTACTGTTATGCCGTCTTCTTTCCAAATCGGCGACGTGACGATTGGCGAAGGCGATCTCTTCCTCATCGCTGGGCCTTGTGTCATCGAGAGCGAACAGCACGCCCTCAAGATGGCCGAGGCGATCTCCGCAATCGCTCGCCAGAAGAAGCTGCCTTACATCTTCAAAGCTTCCTACGACAAGGCGAATCGCACTTCGATTCGCAGCTTTCGCGGACCGGGGCTGGAGGAAGGCCTGAGCATCCTGCGCAAGGTTCGCGAGACAGTGAAAGTCCCCGTACTTACCGACGTCCACGAAGCCGCCGACGTTCCGCGCGTTGCTGAAGCCGTCGACGTGATCCAGATTCCCGCGTTTCTCTGCCGGCAAACCGATCTTCTTATCGCAGCAGGGAAGAGCGGCGCCGCGGTGAACGTTAAGAAGGGACAATTCGTCTCGCCCTGGGACATGCGGCACGCGGTCGAAAAAGTTCGCGAGGCCGGCGGCGAGCGGGTGTTCCTGACCGAACGCGGCGCCAGCTTCGGTTACAACAACCTGGTAGTCGATATGCGCTCGCTGGCCGTCATGCGCCAGTTTGCACCCGTGGTCTTCGACGCGACGCACTCGGTGCAGTTGCCGTCGGCCTCAGAGGGCAATGGTGTTGCGGCTAGCGGCGGCCAGCCTGAGTTCATTCCGCTGCTGGCGCGGGCAGCGGTCGCCGCCGGCGTCGATGGCGTTTTCCTGGAAGTCCACGACAACCCCGCGCAGGCGAAGTCCGACGGCGCGAATGCGCTCGACCTGAAACTCCTGCCGGAAGTGCTCGACCAATTGATCGCAATCGATACAGCGCTGAAATAACAAGATTGTCATCACGAGCGCCTGGTTTTGGCGCGAGGGATCTGCTTTGCGCGCGAAGCGGTTGGCTGCCGCGAACGAAAAGCAGATCCCTCCTCCGGCTTAAGCCGTCGTCGTGATGACAATCCTCGGCTAAGAGGCGCACGTTGGTCATGACAATCTTGACTGAGCGGCGTTCGCGGAATGACAGCCGGCCACTTCCGGTAGCATGTCATATATGACCAAGCTCTTCTCCAATCCCCGCTTTCTCGCTGTCTACTCCGCTGTTGTGACTCTCGCATTTGCCATCGTGGTACTCACTGGCTTTGCCGAATCTCGCCAGAAGCAAAAGTTCTCCGAGATCGACGTCGAGCGCATCAATGTCGTCGAGCCGGATGGCACGCTACGTCTGGTCATCTCAAATAAAGCCGAGTTTCCCGGAATCATCATCAAAGGCAAGGAGACACCGCATCCCAATCGCAAGACGGCAGGCATGCTCTTCTTCAATGATGAAGGCACGGAGAATGGCGGACTCATCTTCGGCGGCGGCAAAGACGCAAGCGGCAAGGTCACCAGCTACGGCCATCTCAGCTTCGACAAATATGAGCAGGACCAGGTGTTCAGCATCGACGCCGGGCAGGGGAACGGTGAGGAAGCTTCCCAACTGCGCGTGATCGACGAGCCTGACTATCCGATCACCGAGGATCTTGCTGCGGGCGCGCGGATCGAGAAGCTCCCAAAAGACCAGCAGGGAGCTGCGTGGAAGCAGCTTCGCGCCGGCAAGCCGCAGGCCGAGACGCGCCTTATGCTCGGACGAGCGAACGACGGTTCCGTCGCACTTCGCTTGAAAGATGTGCAGGGGCGTGATCGCATCGTCATCAAGGTCCAACCTGACGGCGCACCCAGCTTGCAATTTCTGGATGAGCAGGGAAGGGTGACCTCACAACTGCCTGCGGCGCCATCACACGGCTCGTAAAGGGTGGGCCTTTTCGCGCACGGCTTCAATGCCGATTTTGCCGGTTTTGCTGGCAGAAAGCACCCTTTCGCCGTAAAATATTGAGAGTTTTTCCGGTTGATCGCTATTCTCTTCAAAGTAGGTTTCAACTTACCGCGATACCACTGTGTCCAGTTGATGTGCTCTCAGTCGCCCGCCCACGGCGGACCAATAAAGGAGTTTGACTTTGTCCAAAAATCGTTATCTGTTTACGTCGGAATCGGTGACCGAAGGTCACCCCGACAAGATCGCCGACCAGATTTCCGATGCCATCCTCGACGCTTGCATAAAAGAAGATCCGCACAGCCGCGTGGCTTGCGAGACGTTGACCGCGACCGGGCTGGTCGTCATCGCCGGCGAGATCACCACCAAGGCTTACGTCGATTTCCAGACGCTGGTCCGCGGCGTCGTCGCCTCCATCGGCTACGACAACGCGCTTTATGGCTTCGACTCCAATACCTGCGCGGTCATGTCCAGCATCAACAAGCAGTCGGGTGACATCGCGATGGGAGTCGACACCGGCGGCGCCGGCGATCAGGGCATGATGTTCGGCTACGCTTGCAACGAAAATGCGAACTACATGCCAACGCCAATTTTCCTGGCACATAAGCTGACCGAGCGTCTCACTGAAGTCCGCAAGAACGGCACGCTTCCTTACCTCCGGCCCGATGGCAAATCCCAGGTCACAGTCGAATACGACGCGAACCACAAACCGGATCGCATTGATGCGGTCGTGATCTCCAGCCAGCACTCGGAGACGGTTTCGACCGAAGAGCTGCGCGCTGACATTCTGAGGCATGTGATTCAGGCCGCGTTGCCGGCGGAGATGCTCGACGAAGATACGAAGTACCACATCAATCCGACTGGACGCTTCGTGATTGGCGGGCCGATGGGTGACACCGGCCTGACCGGCCGCAAGATCATCGTAGACAGCTACGGCGGCATGGGACGTCACGGCGGCGGCGCCTTCAGCGGTAAGGATCCGACCAAGGTCGATCGCTCCGCCTGCTATATGGCGCGGCATATCGCAAAGAACATCGTGGCTGCTGGGTTGGCCGATCGCTGCGAAGTGCAACTCGCTTATGCAATCGGCGTGGCGGATCCGGTCAGTGTGCTGATCGAGACCTTCGGAACGGCGAAAATCGACGAAGGCAAAATTGCCGACTTGGTGCGCGCGAATTTCAAGCTGACGCCCAAGGGCATCATCGAATCGCTGAACTTGCGCAGGCCGATCTATCGCAAGACCGCAGCCTACGGACACTTCGGTCGCAACGATGCCGACTTCACCTGGGAAGCGACTGACAAGGCTGCGGCGCTGCGCGAGCAGTCTGGGCTGGCCGGCGCGAACGCACAGAAAAGCGCGCAGGCGGCGAAGTAAAAGTCAGTTCCGTGCCGTTACAGCTTGAACCGGAAAGATTGCCATCACGAGCGAAGCGAGGGATCTGCTGTCGTCGCGATTGGAAGGAAAACAGATCCCTCGCTAGCGCTCGTGATGACAATTCCGTAGGTCGCGCAGCGTTTGGCAAACGCGCACTGGGTTTGCGCCGTCCGCTCGAAAACTAAATTTTTGGAAACTCGAAACCGTTCCAAGGAGATTATGTCTACAACCACCACTCGCGTCGCCGGCGACATCGCCAATCTGGCTCTTGCCGATATGGGCAAGAAGCGTATCGACTGGGCCAACCAATCAATGAAGGTCCTGCAGATCATCCGCAAGGACCTCATCAAGAACCAGCCGCTGAAGGGTATTCGCGTTTCGGCCTGCCTGCACGTCACGGCTGAGACGGCCAACCTGGCCATCACCCTGCGCGATGGCGGCGCCGATGTCGTGCTGTGCGCCTCCAATCCGCTGTCCACGCAGGATGACGTTGCCGCATGCCTGGTTCGCGACTACAACATCCCGGTCTTTGCCATCAAGGGCGAGGACAACGACACCTATTACTCGCACATCATGTCGGCGCTCGACCACAAGCCGCACATCACGATGGACGATGGCGCCGACTTGGTGACGACCGCGCTCACCAAGCGCACCGACGTTCTGGATGGCGTGATTGCCGGCACGGAAGAGACGACCACCGGCATCATCCGCCTGCGTGCGATGGCGAAGCAGGGCGTGCTGCGCTATCCCATCATCGCGGTGAACGACGCCGACACCAAGCACCTGTTCGACAACCGCTACGGTACGGGCCAGTCGACGATCGACGGCATCGTGCGCGCCACGAATTTCCTGCTCGCAGGATCGAAGTTCGTCGTCGCCGGTTACGGCTGGTGCGGCCGTGGATTGGCCAGCCGGGCGCGTGGGCTGGGCGCCGAGGTGATCATCACCGAGATCGATCCGACGAAGGCGATTGAAGCGGTAATGGACGGCTTCCGCGTGATGGCGATGGACGAGGCCGCGAAGATCGGCGACGTCTTCTGCACTGTCACCGGCAACAAGAGCGTTCTGCGCAAGGAGCACTTCGAAGTAATGAAGGACGGCGCGATCGTTTCGAACTCCGGCCACTTCAACGTCGAGATCGACATTCCGGCGCTGGAGAAGATGGCGTCGTCGAAGCGCACCACGCGCACCTTCATCGACGAATATTCGATGAAGGACGGCCGCAAGATTAACCTACTGGGCGAAGGCCGGCTCATCAACTTGGCGTCGGCTGAAGGACATCCGCCGTCCGTGATGGACATGAGCTTCGCCGATCAGGCGCTCTCGCTTGAGTACCTGGTGAAGAACCATAGCTCGCTGGAGAAGAAAGTCTACGTGGTTCCGGAAGAGCTCGACAAGAAGGTTGCGCGGCTGAAGCTGGAGTCGATGGGCATCAAGATCGACAAGCTGACGCTGGAGCAGGAAGAGTACTTGGCCAGCTGGAACGAAGGAACGTAAAAGCAGTGGCCAGTGATCAGTGGCTACTTGTCAGAGGGCGGCAGTGATGCCGCCCTTTCTTATGCTTGCTAACGTCGTGGATCGCGCTGCCCGAGTGGATGTCCCATGTCAGGAACCGTCGACGAGAAAAGTTGTGTTCTGATCCACCAATCCGTGTAAATTTAACGCGTGAAGAAAGCTCTCCGCATAACCCTTTTCATTGCTGTCCTGCCTACGCTCAGTTATTCACAGACAACATCCGCGGCGGATTTGCTGAAGGACATCGACGCCCAAGGCAGCCTTTGGAGCGCGAACAAATCTTTTCTTCTGGAGGCAGACTTCGTGGCGCAGGTCCACAAACCAGAAACCGGCCACTTCACTTGGAAGTGGTCCGGGAAAGAGCTATGGCAAGAAGAGACGACACTGGCTGACTTTCATCAGATCGCCGTTCGAAACGAAGATAAGACATTTACGGCACGCAATCTGGCATACACTCCCTTGCCCATTCGTGAAATCCACGAAGTCTTCAATGTGCCGCATGTAACGTCTGACAAATGGGACATCGCGAAAGCGAAGCTAAAGGTCCACGGCAGCCAGGAATGCATTGAGCTGCGCAATCCCTCACATGGGGAATGGAAGCGCGAAATATGCGCTAGCGCGGACTCGAAACAGGTATTCAGCGATGAAACGACAACTCCAGTCGAAGTCCGGCGCAGGGAGTTTAGTGACTATCAGCCTTTTCTGAATAACAACATCCCGAGAAAGCTCAAGCTCATCATAGACGGCGTTCCGGTATTGACGGTCGTTGTTACTTTGCTAGAAGAGCGATCGTATGCGGCGAACGATTTCGTCCCTCCTGCAAACTCCACCGTGCGCCGGACGTGCGCGAAGATGGTCCCCCCGAAAGCAATCACGCATCCCGATCCGATCTATCCTCCATCAGAAAGAGTAATGCACGTTAACGGCACCTCGATCGTTTCGGTGGCCGTTTTGCCTGACGGATCTGTCAGCGATGTTTATCTTGTAGGCAGCTCGTATCACGACATGGATGTGATCACACAACAGATCGTCAAGACGTGGAAGTTTAAGCCTGCCATGTGTGGTACTGAACCGGTGACCGCGGATATTCAGGTCCAAGTAAATTTTCGCACCCGGTGACAGCCCCCAAGAGTCGTCGTCAGGGGTTCTAGCTAACTACTGACGGCTGAGGGCTGACGCCCGTCTTCCGGCTGCTCTCGAAGCCCAATCCCAGTGCGACTGTTCCCACGCAGAGCAGCAGCATGACGCATCCACGCCAAGCGTCTGCCTTCCACGCCCAGCCGGTGACGATCGCACCGAGACTTCCACCAATGTAATAGAACGTCACGTATAGCCCCGCGGCGGAGGACCGCGCACGACCCGCCACGACGCCGGTTTGCACCGTGCCGACGGCCTGAAAGATGAAGACTCCGGAGGAGAAGAATGCCAGCCCGGCGATGATAATCGGCAGAGGCCGCATCAAGGTGAGCAAAAGTCCGACGACGTTGAAGCTGAATGCCACCAAAGCCGTGCGCCGCATGCCGTAATGATCGAGAAACCTGCCCGACAGCGGCGTGATCGCGACTCCCAAGAGATAGACGAAGAACACGGTACCCAGCTGCTCCGAGTTCAAATGGTAGGGCGGCCGGGCGAGATGGAAGTTCGTGTAGGTGAACGCGCCGACCAGAGAGAAAAGTACGGCGAACGCCATTCCGTAAACGGCTAGCAGACGCGGGTTGTGCAGGTGGTGCAGCATCTCGATCACAGAGCGGCGAACGCTGGTGGAGCGCACGAAGTGCTGTGGCTCGGGCAGCGTTCGTTGCACGATGACCGCACCCGCCAGATTGATAAAGCCGATGACGATGAACGCGTGCTCCCAGCGGAAATGCTGCGCCACCAGGCCGGAGATGTATCGTCCAAGAAAGCCGCCGAGCACGCTGCCTGAAACATAGGCCGCCATTGCCTTGCCGACGTGGGCGCCGGCGAACTCCTCACAGATGTACGCGATGATGACGGCGACCACGCCGGGCACGAAGATTCCCTGCATGAAGCGCCAGAAGATCAGCTCCTTCAACGTGTGCGAGGTTGCGACCAGCATTGTGGGGACGGTCAGCGCATAGAGGCTGGGTACGATCACTCTTTTGCGCCCCATCGATTCCGCCATGAGCCCGACGAACGGCGCCACCAGCGCAACCGCAAGAATAGTCGAGCTGACCGTCAGGCTCACGTCGATTTCCGATGCATGGTAGACGCGCTGCAGGTACGGGAGCAGCGGCTGGGTGCAATACATGTTCAGGTAAGTGCAGACGCCGGCCAGGAAGCACGCCGCGATGGCGCTGTGCGCGGGCGGAGCAGGCTTGGCCAACGCGGTGGTGGCTGGCGCAGTGCTGCTCATGAATGAGACATCCTTGAAGTGTCGGGCATGAGGCAGATCGGCTCGGTTGGAACGGCCAAGTGAGGATTATAAAGTGGGCGGCGGGGCGGAATAAGAGCTATTCACAGAACAACGATGGTGATTCCTTTATTGGCCTTGCCAAGGTCGCTGTCGGTCTTCAAGTCCGGCTGCTGCTTCAGCAACTCCCAAGTGCGCTCGTCACTGGTGCGCCAGTTCTCGCCGAAGATGCAATCGCGAATCTCTCGCCTGGCGGCCATCTGGCGCAAAGTTGATTGGAGCGCGATGCGCAGATCGCCGCCCACGCCAGTCGATCCGTAGCCATGCACGATCTTCAGAACCTTCAATCCGTTGCGCTGGGCGCTCTGGATTTCGGTACTGAGGCGTGCGCGAGCCTGCTCCACGCTGGGCATGCCTTCCTTCAGGATCACGGTCTTGATAACGGCTGCCATCGGTAAACGCCGTCGCTCTGCGCTGAGCTTCTACGGAACGCCCAAGCATACACTCAGTTACATGGCATGGAACCCGGGTTTTGCGATAATGGATTTGCGTATCCCTGCGCCAGCGTGGGCCCGTAGCTCAATTGGATAGAGCATCAGCCTTCTAAGCTGAGGGTTGCTGGTTCGATCCCAGCCGGGCCTACCATTCTTTTCCATCAGTTAGCGCGACTAGCTTTTGGCGTCGATTCCGATACCGGGGAAAATACCGGGGACCCCGATTGAATTTCACCCCTAACAATGCTCTCGACTGCGCTCCGCAACTCGTCGATTCCGAAGTGACCGTACCGCTCTGCCATCTTCGCCATTGTGCCAGCGGACCATCCGACGATCTTGGCAATGATGGGCAGAGGGACCCGAGCGGCAATCATACGGCTTACTGCACTATGCCGAAGATCGTGGAAGCGAACGGAGCACAGGCCACCAGGTAACTCCGGAACCTCTGCCCGGCAGTCTACGCAGACGAAACCGGCAGCGGGTTTGGGCCGGTCCGCTAACATGCCACTCTTGCAATGCGGGCAATGACGGCGCGTGCGCTTCTTTGAGCTCTCCCATGCTTCCTTGATGTCCCCAACTGGCCTGGTCGGCTCAGTATCGTACACCTTCGCATCGAAACTATCCCCGGCAGCTCCCACTTTCTCAGCGGGAAAGACGAAATGCTGAGGCAGACGGTTCGGAAAATGCTGCGCCCAGAATTTCAGTACCTCGACTCCTCGCTGATTCAAGGGAACAATCCGACCCGTACCCGCTGCAGTTTTGTCCTTGCCAAATTTCAGGCAGCGATTCCCAAAGTCGATATTGCCCCATTGCAGTGTGCGAATCGTGTTGTAACGTGCTCCGGTTTCGAGAGCGAGCACAACGAATGGGAACAGGATGCGCGAGCGAGATTTGCTGCATTCCAACAGCAGAGCAGACTCTTCCTCCGCAGTGAGTGCGCGTCCAACATCCTGGCGCTCAGGAAGCATCTGCACGTCGGATTGGATTCTCGCCCATGTCCCGTGCTTGCGGGCAATCTGGCGAAGAATGCCAATTTCGATGTTCACTGTACGCTCCGATGCACCTTCGCCGAGTCGCAATTTCTGATACCGGGAGATGTCCTTCGCCTCGATGTCAACCAGCAGTTGCTTGCCGAGTACCGGGTAAAGATGCCCCAGCGCCGTCTTTGCGATTGTGAACATCCCGGGCGACCATCCGGGCCGCCGCATTTCCAGCCATTCTTCGCCAGCCACGGAAAGGAGTTGGGGTGCCTGTTGCCTTCGGATGCCCCCGGCTCCCTCTTCGAGTTTTTGACGGCGCTTGTCTTCGATCTTCTGCGCCAGCGTCTTAGATCGGGTTCCCGTGCTCTCACGGATGCGCTGACCGTGGAACATGAAATCCATCGTCCAGACCTTGCTGCCTTTGTAGCGAAATATAGACATGCTCATTTCCTCTCTCTGCGCTGGTTGCGCTTACTGCTCCGTAAAGCCTCTCGTTTCCTCCTTTGCCACTTCCTCGCAGTTGCCCGGTGTCCGCATTCGTGTGAGCAATACTTTCGGGCGTGGGCAGTCTCACCCCGGAACACCTTGCGGCACTCTTGACAGCAGATGATTGGGTGCTGGGTGAATTCGTCGTACCAAACCATCCAGCAGAGTGCCTCTTTCAAGTTGTCAATCGCCCATCTAGCTTCCACTTCACCCCGGTTGCGTCGTCGGCGAAAGACAAGTTCACCGCTAGCAGGCAAGACCACCACTAAGTGCAGCAACGAATCTGTTGCTGTCCGTACCTCTCCCATTGATGCGCCACTTACCCAATCACCGATGGACCCTGTAACAGCAAACTGCTGTCTGAGGATTGACCAAGAAAGTGGTTCATCAAGAGGAGCAGGGAAGTTGCGTTCGTTCTCATATTCAGCCTCAACGAATTCGCGCAATGCTGTGCGCTCGTCCCCAGCTTCACCTTTGAAAGCAGCCAACAAATGCAGCACCGCATTGAGCCATCGCTGGAAGATGCGAAAGTCGCTCAGGGGTATAGAGGCAGTGTTATCGAGTTTCTCTTTCTCGCTCAGATCAAGTGGACCCCAATCGCGCACGAATTGAGTGAGATCGTGATCTGTTTTGGCGTTTGCAAAGCGGATATGGAGATCGTACCGGTATGCCTCCGTTAGAACGTATGTGCGCTCATTCGCCAAGGAGCAGTGCAGAATGCCATCTCTCAGGGTCACTTCCCGGCATCGCGGCCAAACGTCTTTGTTGATATAATGTTGTACTTTCATATCAACAGAAAGAATAACAAAGTACTCGGTGAAAGTCAAAGAGCATCAGGAGCAGCAATGGAAAAACTGCTGAATGTGGAAGAATTCGCAGCGGCAATCGGCCTGAAACCCGCGACGGTGCGCCAGCACGTGTGGCGTCGGCAAATTGAGTTTGTGCGGGTTGGCCGCGCCATCCGGTTCAAGCCGGAGACTGTCAAGAAAATCATTGAGCGTGGTACGGTCCCGGCGCGGGCGAGCGAGTGAATGCCGATACCACCCTTACCACTTGACGTGCGCCGGGGCGAAGTGACGAAAGTCTTGCTTGTCCTTCAGCAAGTCTTGCGTGAACCGCCGTTCGCAACCGCGCTGGTTCAACTTGTCACTGGAGACGGGCCGAAACTCGCAGGCAGCCAGAGCGCAGGTGATCTCCCTCTGAGGCACGCTTCTTTGCAAAACGTGGAATCTCAAGATGGCAGTAAATGACCTTCTTCGCAGCCTGGAGCAGTCCCGCTTCTATGGAACACTTGAACTGAAATTCGAGTCGGGCCGCGTTGTGCTGATTCGCAAGACGGAAACGATCAAACCTGAAACTGTACCTTATCGGAACACCCGAGGAGCGGAAGATGTCGGCAACGGCAAGCAGCGCGGCTGAGGATCCAACACAGCTTCTCGAATTGCGGAGGAGCATTGCCGCTTGGCTTCATATTCCTGCAGAGGACGCTGACCTCATCGACTTCGTTTTGGCGGTGTATAAGTCGAACGAGATGCCTGGAGACCCGCTGTGGGGACTAGTAATCGATGCCAGCGGAGGCGGAAAAACAGAAATCCTGCGCCCTTTGCGCTGCCGTAGTGATGCGTATTTTCTCTCTGGCCTTACTGACAAAACATTGGTCAGCGGCTACCGGGACCCCAAACGCCCGAAGCCGGACCCGAGCCTGCTACCGCAAATCAACGGCAAGGTGCTAATCATCAAAGACCTCAGCCCGCTGCTCTCCATGCGCCGCGAGACTCGCAATGCTGTTCTGGCCGATCTTCGGGACGCTTACGACGGCTTTACTGATCAGGGGCGTGGCAACGTTGGCCGCGTGAGTTTTCAATCACGTTTCTCCGTGCTAGCGGCATCCACTCTCGCAATTGAGCGTTTTGATGCTGTTGATGAGGAACTGGGCGAGCGCTTCGTCAAATTCCGAATGCGCTCGAATCAGACCACTGAAAAGGTGGAACAGGCAATCAAGAACATGGGCAAGGACAGCGGCATGCGGCAGGAAATCGAAGGCTTGGTTTCTGGCTTTCTCGACAGGCTACCTGCAGCGCCGCAACTGCCGGAGGTTCCCGAGACACTCGTCCTGCCGCTGACAGCTATCGCTGACCTCACAGCAATTGCTCGCTCTCATGTACCACGTGACAGGCAGCACAATATGCGATACCTTCCCCGGCCCGAGGTGGGCACCCGGCTGGGCAAAGAGTTGGCGAAGCTGTTGCTGGCACTGGCTCTCATTCGCGAAAAGACTGCGCCAGGATTTGAGGAACTGAGCACGGTAGCACGGGTCGCGGAGGATTGTATGCCTCCAAACCGGCTGCTGATCCTGCGAGAGTTGCAGCGAGCAGCCGGGCTGAAACTGTCGGAGGTCACGCAGCGAACCGGACTGCCGAGAACAACTGCTGGGCAGGTCCTACAAGATTTGAATGTGCTACGGCTCGTGGAAGTGGAGGACGTAGAAAAGGAATCTGTATGGAGGCTAACCCTAGATTGGCAGAAACGGCTGGAGAATCTCCCGATCCTCCTGCCGCAAACGCATCTTGGAGAAACCAGTTACGCTGACGCGCAGCGTCCGGGGTATATCTAGCGTTTTTATGGAGTCTTGTACGCAGGGGTGGGGGGAACAGTGCGCGTCGCGTGGCCTCGCCTGAAGCGGGACAGAGCCCCCCCTTGGGCTTCACTTCGCTTTGCGGTCCCCTTCGATCAGCGCCTGCAAGGGCTTCGGGCCTATCGCGAACAGTTTTCTGCTCGATTTTGCAACTCGTCAGCAAAGGCTAGAACGTGCTTATGGAGCGTCGGAGTGTACTTGCGGATGGCGATTATGACTGGCACTCCTACATCGTCCCAATGTTCTTGCGCACTTCCGGCAGGCCCCGAAGAGGCTGAGGCTGCTGATGTCCCAAACAACATCGAAGCATCAGAGTTAAAGATGACACCTCTGGTTGAGCGGTTTCCGGAGCACGTCACTTGTTATTGGAGCTATCGCATACGAAACCTCCGCTTGGAGTTGATTTGCAAGTTAGGGAGCCGGGACGACAATATCCTGAACAGCTACCTCCGCAGCCGTCGGATGCCCCGCAGGCTACTCCCGTAGGACACTTCGGAATACAGCAGAATTCTCCCTTGCAACTATCGTCTTTTCCGCAGGACGAGGACAAGCACTTGCCTCCACAACCATCTGGTTGTCCGCCGCACATAGTACCTCTAGAACCGGAGCAATTGGGAGTGCAGGTGCACGAATTAGTGTTGGGATTCCAGAATTGGCCATTCGGACAAGCGCAGAAGGGCGTTACGGGAATGGCACCGTATGACCCTGGAGGCAGAAGATTGGACTCGGTAAACTCGATTTGTGAGCCGTTCGCGAAGCAAGGGCATTGTCCAAGGCTTAAATTGTTTGTTTCTCCAGTAGTACCCTGATTCGAAACACATGTTGCCGAGATGGCGGAACCACCTGCACCAGTCAGTGTGTCAGCGACTCCAATCGTAATGCCCGGGCTAAAAACCGCCTGCGAGCCGTTCCAGAGCCCAAAAACGTTGAACTCGGCTTGAGTCCAAGCTTGACTCAGACCGATGAAGTTCGTCGGAAATCCAAGGGCCCAACCCTGATTCCCTGCGAGCAACGAGACCTCATCTAGTCCGCCTAGATCATTACTGCCTGTCAAGAGCAGTTGGCCGGAGCCGATGGCCGAAATATTCTGTATCGCAACGCCAGTCGCAGGACTATTAATAAAACAGCCACCGTTTGAGGTACGCCATTGACCGAGTAAACCCGACTCCCACCCTCCCGGTATCTGCGAGTTTGGGCATGTTCCGAAAGCAGCCTGGTAGCCAATCAGCCAAAACTGAATGTATATGCTAGATCCAACCGGGCTTAAACTCGCGTAATTGGTCAGCACAAACTGTTGCCAACCAGTGCACTCGCTACCACTTGCGCATGGGTTGGTGCCGTTACTTTGTATGGCATTGGGAGTGCTTGTTGGGAATTGGTTGGCGTTCACTTGAAGTGAGAAATCGTTGGATCCTCCAAAGGTAAATGGGTTACCGACATCGTTTTCAGTTATGTCACTGATCTGTTCGTTAAGGAATGGAAATGACCCGGTAGCGCTCATGATGGTTCCGGACTGCGCTTGCGCCACAAAATCCGTCCCATTGCCCACGGTCAGTGGATACGGTGGCGCGAGCATACACTTGGTCGGAGTCCAGGCTGTACTCGGGTAATTGGCCGTGAAACATCCTACGCCCGGGACTGGATGTTTCGACATGTAGCTCCGCCACGCGGCCGCGTCCATCGTCCCCGTCACCGTCAGGCTCAGCGTCGTCGTCGCCGTCAAACTCCCTGACGTTCCCCTGATCGTTACCGTCGTTTCGCCCACCGCCGCCGTCGTACTCGCAGTCAGCGTCAACGTGCTCGTCTCCGTCGCCGGATTCGGACTGAACGCGGCCGTTACTCCTCTCGGCAATCCCGTCGCTGCGAAACTCACGCTCCCGCTAAACCCGTTCGCTGGTCTCACCGTGGTTCTGCTCATCCCGCCGCTTCCCTGCACCATGCTCACCTTGTTTGGAGTCGCCGCAAGCGTGTAGCTCCCGCCCTTCACGGGCCCTGTCACCGGCTCCGTCTTGGATACCTGCGCCGTCGCTAGGGCAAACCACGACGAAACTAACATCAGCAGCATGCCCGATGAAAAAGCACAGAGCATACGAGCGAATCTCTTTCTGTCACTCCTGCCCGATTTCTCCATCCTGCCCCTCCTCCGCAGCGGCTCGGAGTTAACTACCGGTCCGGCGCTGTCGTGAACCGAAATCTCCATTCGTGGACCCCAAAAGCCGTATCATGCTACCGCACCAAACTCCCGGCAGAGCAACAAAGGCAGGCCAGAATGAGCGGGCGGCCTTCCCATCAAACCACTGAATCGAGTGCAGGTTTTCTCCGCGCTTCAAAAAGGCAGCAGCTCAGTGTTCACAGCGCTTTAGCGGGAGGCGTCGTAATTAAGGCTGACGGTTGTTGCTCTGACGCTGTTGGCGCGTCTGTGATGTACTTTCCGTCCAGTGACAGGATTCAGTTTGCGCACCGCCTCGACTATCAGCTCCGTCGGCCGCACATCGGGCACATAGATAGTCGAGCACACGCCCTGTAGTCTCCGATAACTCCATTGCCCCTTAATCCTTACAGAAACCTCGGGCGCGAATCGGAAGCGAATCCTACCACCTTGCTCGCGGCGCATCCAAAGCGCAGCACGGTTTACCGTCACCTCATCGGCCGTTGGGCTACGCGCCAGGACTGCAATCGGCCCGTTGGGGTCGGTCGCGTCCCTGCCATCAGCGAGGATGTATCCCTCCGTCCGCTTCCAGTTTTGGCCTGGGCGAAACGGCATAGCTACTGACACGGTAGCACGGGTGTCAAGTAGCTCGGCGTAGCGGTTTTGCGCATAAACTGAGAGGCTATGCAGTATGTCCCGCTACAGAATTCCGGTACTGATCTGGCACGGCGGGGCGAACTTCCGTGGATTCGCCTGCGATTTTGTGGCCGCGCGGCTGGCATCGGGGCCGTTGCCTTTTTTACAAGTCCCTGTTTCCGTTGAATCTGCACCTAATCGGCGACTCAAAATTTGGACAGCAGGGGGCGGCAGTCCCCTTTACCCCTCACCTGCCCGTATGAGCAATGTTCGTACACGAGACAATGCCTTGCAGCCAAGAGGCGGGTGCCAAACTACTTTCCCAGAACTACAGCAAGACGCTTGACGATTTCCTTTGCCGCGGCGTTGGATAGGTGTTTTTCCGTGAGGCGGTCGGCAACATTAAAGCGGACCATCTCCTGCTCGGCAGTATCCGTCACAACGACTAGGCCGACATGGGTCGGAAGACTGCCGCCTGTTGACAGCGGAAGGCTGTTTGCGGACTGCTCATAATGAATTTTGTAGTCGTAGGTCTCGCCGGGAGCCGCCGCGACGAATTGAAAGTGTTTGGACTTGCCCGCATTGTTTAGCTGCGTAAGCAGATTTCCTTGTGTCCATACGTCTGTGTCGAGCCAGACATGGATCACGCGGTTCTGTGTGCTCTGCCCCCATGCTGCCACGCAAAGCAGAAATACCACGCAAAGATTCCTCATACAGCCTCCCTCCCACGGATGTGGTCGAGGTCGCAAAAACGGCTCCAACTCTACACCTCAGCCGGAGCAGTAAGCATTCCTGGCTCCGGTCAATAGCAAGTCATGTACGACCAAGAGGACAGGCCGGGAACTGCTGGCGGCATGTTCTGCGTGGTGCAGCGAATCTGAGTCGGGGTCGGTGCCGTGTAGATCACTTGCGGGGGGCTGGGCGGACTCCAATTGTAGGAGCTGGTGAGATTGACAAGACCAGCCATCCTTGTCCATGCGTTCACTTCATCTGTGGCATATGACCTGTAGTCCGAGAGCAGTCCCTTATATTCATCAACCAGTGCATTGTAGCGGGTGACCAGCGCGTTGTACTCGTTGCTCTCTTTGACAATGATATCGCCCGCAGCCCTGATGGTGGCATCTTTCTGCGTATCACACACCACCCTTTCATTGTCTTTGATAGTACTGCTTAACTGCTTGATTCCCGCCGCCCTAAGGTCATCCAGGAGCTGGTAGGCGGTTAGAAGTTCTGTCTTTGACAGCGCTGTTCCTTGCCCCTGCACGCAGTATCCGGGCGCTTGTGCACAGGCAACGGTGTAGCCGCAGTGGGAAGGCGGGGGCTTCACCGCACATGATAGGGGTCCCCAATCAAAGGGGCGGGCCTTTCCTCAAACGCACATGGAAAGCCGCAGCGCAGCACGGAGACGGAGGAAAGCCATACCGGGGAAAATACCGGGGACCCTCGACACAAAATGGGAGAAACCAGCAGCACTCACGAACGCGCTGAAACCCGCATAGAACGCTGATTCTCGACGCCGAGAGACGATTCGCAGTAATCAGCAGAAACGGCTTTTATCCGTCTTCTAAGCTGAGGGTTGCTGGTTCGATCCCAGCCGGGCCTACCAGACCTTGCGCGCCTCCGCTGCCCACCGTGCACCAGCCCGTTGGCAGGGCAAGCGATCGGCGGACTGTTCTACGCTAGCGCATGTGCACCAATCGATCGAGCGCGAACATAGCCGCTACGCCGATGAATACCACCAGCGCCATCTTCACGCCGGGCTCGCGGTTGACCTCGGGGATGAGGTCGGACGCGGCGACATAGATGGTCACGCCGGCAGCGACCGGCAATCCGAAGCTGACGGAGTGCCGGCCGATCGCCATGGTCAGCACGCCGGCGAGCGTGGCCGCACCCAGTAGAACCGAGGCGAACCACGAGCGGCCCTTGCTCAAGCCGCTGGCCAACATCACTGACGTCACGGTGAATCCTTCAGGAATTTTGTGCAGGAAGATGGCGAGAAAAATGATCCAGCCGAGCCAGGGCGACACCAGAAAGCCGGCGGTGATGGCGATGCCGTCGAAGAAGGTGTGAATCATCAGTCCGAACAAGATTGAAACGCGGCGATGGGAATGGAGGTATTCGTCCGAGTGCGTCTCTTCGCCGTAGTGGAAGTGCGGGGTGATGGTGTGCTCGAAGAAGTGGACGACCAGGTAGCCGGTTAAGACCAGCAGAGCACCAGTGCGTCCCGCCAACCGCAGGCTTTCCGGGACCATCTCGACGAGCGCGGTAGCGAGCATGAATCCAGCGCCCAGCGCGACGAAATAGCGAAGATAGTTGCGCTCCCAGTGCTTCTGCACAATCACAGCGCCGCCGAAGACATTGGCGGCCGCCGCGGTTAGGCCAAGCAGGATGCTGAGTAGGATGGGATTCATCGCAAAGGGCAGAATAGCAGTTTCGAGTTTCAGGTTTCGAGTTTCAGGTCGAGCGCACCCGCCGGTGTGACGGCGACTGTAGAATTAGCGTTCAAGAATCAAGAGTGAGGCACGATGAAAGCAGCTGTTTTGCACACCCTGGGTCAGCCACCACGTTGCGAGGAGTTCCCGGAGCCGGTTGCCGGCGGTGGCGAGGTTGTCGTGCAGGTTCACGCCGCAGCGCTGAAGCCCGTTGACAAGCAACTTGCTAGCGGCACGCACTATGCCAGCTCGCAGTCATTGCCGCGTATTTGTGGCATCGATGGAGTGGGACATCTGGATGATGGCCAGAGGATCTACTTCGGCGGCCCGCGTCCGCCGTATGGAGCGATGGCTGAGCGCGCAGTCGCGCGCAAGGCGTTTACGTTTCCGCTTCCGGAAAACCTGAGCGATGAGACCGCGGCTGCGATCATGAATCCGGGCGTTTCTGCGTGGCTCACACTAGCCAGCCGAGCTAAGCTGGCTGCGGGCGACAACGTCCTTATTCTTGGCGCGACCGGGGTGACTGGACAACTCGCGATTAGGATTGCCAAGCTGCTGGGTGCGGGTCGCGTTGTGGCCGCTGGACGTAATCCGGAAATATTGGGTAGATTGCACGAGCTTGGCGCCGATGCCGTGATTCAACTGGATGTTCCGGCGGACCAGCTAAGTGAAGCCTTCGCCCGCGAGGCCGGCGCGTCAGGTTTTCAGGTCGTGATCGATTATGTCTGGGGCAAGCCGGCAGAGGCATTCTTCGCAGCTATAACACGCAAGGAGTTTGCCGCGATTGAATCGGAAACTCGTTACGTCCAGGCCGGCGAGGGTGCTGCACCGACCGTCGCGCTTTCCGCTGCGGTGTTACGCAGCACTCGGGTAACGATTATGGGGACGGCTGGGATGCCGCCGCGCGAGATGCTTTTGGACGCGATGCAGAAGGTGATGACGCATGCGGCAAGTGGAGAGTTGAAGATTGAGACGGAGCGTGTGCCTCTGAGTGACATTGAAGCGGCATGGAAGCGCGAGCAGCGCGGAGGAAGGTTCGTCATCATTCCGTGAGAAGGAACGCAGGTTTTGGGCGTGGCGCTAGACCAAAGCGAGATTCACGACAGGCGATGGATGCCGGACATGGAATCGAAGCCTGCATCGAAGCTGAGGATCTCCGTAATGCCATACTGCTCGGCAATAGCGACATGCACCGCATCACGAGCTGACAGCTGTCGATACTGCAAAACGATCTCCTTAGCGCGCTCGGCGGCCGCTTGATCGATGGGGAGAACCTCATCGACGACCGCAAGCAGTGCGTCGAAGGCGGGCTGGATCGCATCACGGCGATCTATGGAAACATATCGATGCAAGATTTCATGCAAGACCTCGGCATCCGTTACGAGACGCTGACGGGCTCGTATAAGCCTTTCGATCAGACGCTGGGCATCCAGCTTGTGAGGGTGAGACGCTCCGACAAGATACATCGGGACGTTGGAGTCAACCAGGATCACTGGCGTTTGACCTTGGAGTAGCCTGATTCAATTTCTGCAAGCATCTGGTCAATGTCCCCGGTGGGATATTCATGCTGAGCCGCCAGTCGAACGGCCTCGAGTTTCTGGCTCATGTTGCTACCAGGCTCTTCCCGCCGCGCGCCGTCAAGCGCTTGCCGAACCCACTCCGCCAGGGACATGTGTCGAGAACGCGCTACCCGCTGAATTTCCCGGTACTCCGCATCTTGAAGGATTACTTGCAGTCGTTTAGCCACATGATGAGTTTAGTTGACTCATAGCCATGAGTCAGCTAACGGCTACCCGCTATGCCGGATGTGCAGCACGTCGCCGTCTTTCACGATGTAGTCCTTGCCCTCAAGACGCAAGGTGCCGCGGGCGCGGGCTTCGGCTTCGGAGCCGGCGTCGAGCAGTTGGTCCCAATGGATGGTCTCAGCGCGGATGAAGTGATGCTCCAGATCGGTGTGAATGGCACCGGCGGCGTTGACGGCCTTCCAGCCGCGTTCGATGGTCCAGGCGCGGCACTCGTCTTCGCCGACGGTGAAGAAAGAGATCAGGCCAAGCAGCTCGTAGGTCTTGCGGATGAGACGCACGAGACCGCTCTCGGTTAGACCGTAGCTGGAGAGAAATTCGGCAACATCCTCGTCGCTCATCTCGGCGAGCTCGGCTTCGACCTTTGCGCACACGGCAAGCGCGCCGGTGTTGGGTTGCGAGGCG
The DNA here is from genome assembly GCA_030043575.1 of Terriglobales bacterium. Classification (GTDB taxonomy): domain Bacteria; phylum Acidobacteriota; class Terriglobia; order Terriglobales; family Acidobacteriaceae; genus Bog-257. The sequence goes on along the minus strand of JASHXK010000044.1, from coordinate 10,818 downwards.
GCTTCTGTGACGCCGTATTTCGCCACAGCTTCTTCCAGGTCTTTGCCCAGCGTCGAGCTCTCGCTGATGTTGAGGACGTAGAGGATCGGTTTCTCGCTGAGGAACATGAAGCCGCGAACGCGCTTCTTGTCCTCGGGGGTCATCTCCATTTCGCGCAGCGGGCGTTCGGTTTCGAGATGCGCTTTGGCGCGGACCAGCAACTCGTGCTCGCGCTCGATCTCCGGCGACTTCATCTTCTTCAGATCTTTTTGAACGCGCTCCAGCCGCTTCTCGACCTGGCCAAGATCGTTGACGATGAGATCAAAGTCGATGCTCTTGATGTCGCGTAGCGGATCGATGGCGCCCACGTGCGGGATAGAGTCGTCTTCGAAGGCGCGGACGACGTGCGCCAACGCGTCGACGTTGCGAAGGTTGGCGGCGAATGCTGTCTCGTTGAGCGCTTCCTTCGAGAGCGCGGCGACGTCGGCATACTCGACGCTGGCATGAATCAGCTTGCGCGGGTTGTAGAGCGCGGCCAGGCGATCCAGCCGGTCGTCGGGAACTCTGGCGACGCCGAGATGCGCCTCACGCGGATTATGCGCGTGCTGCGCGACCGCCTGCTTGGTCAACATGACGAAGAGGGAAGTTTTGCCTACCTGGGGCAGGCCTACGATGCCGGTTTTCATAAGGAAGCAATTAGCAACCAGCGATCAGCAATCAGCAATCAGCAATCAGCAATCAGCTTTGGCTTAAGCGCTCGCCACATTTCAGACTAAATGAAAATGCGATTTGGCGCTGTGCTAGAGCAGCTAATTACTCCCGTTCTCCTTGCCGCGCTTCTTGATCTCGATGTTCAGCCGCTTGATCTTCTGATTCAGAGTGGAAAGAGGAATGCGGAAGCGGTCGGCAGCCTCGGTCTGGTTCCAGGAACACTTCTCTAGCATGTCGCTGATGACGCGTCGCTCCAGCTCTTCGATGATCTCGAAGAGAGACGCGTCGGGGCGATGTTCCATCAGCGCGAATCGGCTGCCGTGGCCAGTAAGATTCTCCGGAAGGAGATCAGGTGTCAAGCTTGTGCCGGTCGCCAGCACTACCGCGCGCTCCATCACATTTTCCAGTTCGCGAACATTGCCTGGCCAGTCGTAATCCATCAGCGGACGCAGAGCTTCCGGCGTGACGTGCAGCGCCGGTTTATCGTTCTCGCGCGCAAACTTCGAGATGAAGTGTTCTGCCAGCAGCGGTATGTCGTTCTTGCGCTGGCGTAGCGGTGGCAGATCGATGATGATGACGTTCAGGCGGTAGAAGAGGTCCTCGCGGAACTTGCCTTCTTTGACCTGCTGCTTCAGGTCAACATTGGTCGCGGCGATGATGCGGACATCCACTTGAATCTCGTTGACCCCGCCCAGGTGCATGAACTTCTTGTCCTGCAGCACGCGCAGAATCTTGGCCTGCGTCTCCAGGCTCATGGTGCCGATTTCATCCAGGAAGATGGTGCCGCGATCGGCAACTTCAAACAGCCCTTTCTTGCTGAGAACCGCGCTGGTGAACGCGCCCTTGACGTGGCCGAAGAGCGTCGATTCCAGCAAGTCCGCTGGTACCGACCCCGTATTGACCGGCACGAACGCGCGATCCTTGCGGGGCGAGTTCATGTGGATAGCTTTGGCGATCAGTTCCTTGCCGGTCCCACTTTCGCCTTGCAAGAGCACCGTCGATCGGCTGGGAGCGACCTGCGCCACCAGGTCGAAGATGCGCAGCATGGACTCGCTCTTGCCGATGATTTGCTCGAAGTTGTAACGCTGCTTTAACGCGCGCTTCAGCTGGACAACTTCTTCTTCCGCGCGGCGCCGGCCCACGGCGGTGCGCACGTCGGCCAGCAGCTTCTCGTTGTCCCAGGGCTTCTGGATGAAGTTGGTCGCGCCCGCCTGCATGGCGTTGACCGCGTTCTCTACCGTGCCGTACGCGGTGATCATGATGACCGGCAGCTCGGAGTCGCGCTCGCGAATCTCGCGCAAAATCTCGACGCCGTTGCGCTCGGGTAAGGCGAAGTCCAGCAGTACCAGGTCGAAGGGCCGCTCGGCGATGCGCGCGAGGCCTTCCTCGCCGTCATTGGCCGCTTCCACGGAATAGCCTTCGAACTCGAGCAAGGTTTGCAGCGACTCGCGAATCGCGGCTTCGTCGTCGATGATCAACACCGATCCGGCCGAGGCAAATTCATCGTGTCCGGTGGTATCTCGAATGAAGGTTGCTTCAGGCACTGACAGCCTTCCTGATCAGGGGGAACTCCATGATGAACGTCGTGCCGCATCCGGGGGAGCTGTCGACGCGAATCTTGCCGGCGTGCTCCTGAATAATCCCGTAGGTAACCGAGAGGCCAAGGCCAGTGCCCCCGCTGTGTCCGGTCGCCGGCTTGTTCTTGGTAGTGAAGAAGGGATCGTAGATGCGATGAATATGTTCCTGCGCGATGCCGGTGCCGGTGTCGGAGACCTTCACCTGCACATGATGGCCGTTGCCGGTGCTGATAGTCAGAGTGCCGCCGCCCGGCATCGCGTCTTTGGCGTTGAGGAACAGATTGAGGAAGACCTGTTGCAGCTTGCCGGTGTTGCCGTGAATCGGCGGCAGGTCGGCATGCAGATCCTGCTGGACGGTGACGCGCGCAGTTTTGAACTGATGCTCCAATAGGGTCAACGTATCTTTGATTACGCGATTCAGGTCCACGTCGGTGAATTCTGTTCCCGACGTGCGGGAGAAATTCAACAGGCTGTTCACGATCTCCGAGGCACGGAAAGTCTGCTTGGTGATCTTGTCCAGCAGTACCGACTGCTTGTCGTCGTGGTGGACTTGTTTGGCCAGCATCTGAGCGTACGACGAGATTACGGCGAGCGGGGTATTTACCTCATGTGCAACCCCGGCAGCCAGCAGTCCAATAGACGACAGCTTCTCCGCCTGCGACAGTTGCGACTCCAACTCGATGCGCTCGGTAATGTCGTCGACGATCATCAGCCGGCCGATCACGCTGAAGTCCTTGCTGACCAGCGGAGCGATAGCGATATTGGCAACGCGCATTTCGCCCGTTGGCGTACGAAGCCGGAATTTGTAGAGATTGTGAATCCCTTGCAATTGACGGACGCGGTGGTGCTCATCCATGAAGGCCGGAGGCAATACTTCCGACATCGGCCGTCCTACAGCATCGCGACGCGGCAGGGCGAACATCACTTCCATTTGTGAATTCCACGACTCGATGCGATCTTCGAGGTCGACCGCCATCACGCCTACGCTGATGGATTCGACGATGTTCTCGCTGAACTCCTTGAGCCGCTCGTACTGACCGGCTTTCTCTTCCAGTGATTTGTATAGCCGCGCGTTCTGCACCGCGATCCCGATGTAGCCGGCCAGCGTCTCCAGCAGTTGCACATCTTCGCTAGAGAGGAAGTCGCCTTCCACTGTCTTGCCCAGGCCGAGCACCGCGATCATGCGATTCATTACGGTGCAGGGAATGTAGTAGTTCAATTCCAGACGGCGGATGGCCTGCCGCGCGGAAGGAGTCTCGCGGACCGCCTGACCGGTATTGTCAAAGAACAGATGCCCGGCTTGCCACTCCGGACGCTCGACATGCAGAAAGTCGAAGCTGAGGCCGCTGGTGTTGGCGATGCCGTAGGACTTCGCGAGATCGAACCGCTCCGGCTGATCGGGATCGGAGACGAAGATTGCCAAGCGATCGACCAGCAATGTCCGCGAGAGACGATCCACGATCGAGCTCAGCATCTTGTCGAGGTCGGTTTCGGAGTTCAGGTCGCGGCCAAATTCGATCAGCGTGCGCCGGTAGTCATAACGTTTGCGATAGAAGAATTTGTCGAGGCTCTCCTGAATCCAATTCTTGAACGGGTCGAACAGGATTGCGGTGACGGCAATAGCAACCACTAGGCCGATCGGTCCAACGTTCGGGAAGTTCTGGTGAAAAAGCACCGAAGCCATGCCGACCGCAGCGAAATATGCCGCGGTAATCGCGCCCGCGGCGATGGTGTAAGCCATGCCGCGCTTGAAGATCAGGTCCACATCCATCAAGCGATAGCGGAAGATGGCGTAGCCGAAAGTCAGGGGCAAAAACACCAGTGACAGCACCGAGATCTTCATCCCAATCGCCGGAAGCGTTCCGAACAGGTAGGGGATGATGTAGAAAAGCGTGAACGGGGCGACGGAAAGAATCGTTCCGCGCGTAACCCATTTCATCTGCTGGCGCAAAATGGCTGTTTCGGCATGGCGATAGCTATGCCATAGCGTGACCGTCGCCATCACGAAGTATGCGGCGAGGTACACCCATTCCAGCTGGTCCAAGTGCCAGCGCAACATTTCGCTGGGCTGCAGCAGGTCGATGACACAGATGTGAATCGCCAGCAGAATGGCGCCCGGAACGTAAAGCGTCGGGATGATCCAGCGATGCCGATCAACCAACCCCTTGCGTTCCGGAAAGGTCAGCGAGAAATGCAGGAACAGCGCCGGCTGCAACAGCCAAGCCACAACGTTCGACCAGTAGATGATCCAGTCGAAATCGTTCAGCTTGCCGGTGTAGTGGAACGAATAGAAGATGAAAGAGACCAGGCAGAAAACGTAGAAGTGGGTGCTCTTCGGTGCCGTCCAGCGCCGGAGCAGGACATACATGCCGATGCCGAGGTAGACCAGCGCGATCAGCCGCAAACCGGCGTACAGCGACCGATCGGCTGGAACCAGAATCAGCGGCGCTTCCAGCGATACGCCTTGTCGCAGCAGCGAGTAGTTGGCCTTGGTCCAGACGCCAGCTCCATAAAGGGCGCGCTCCAGAGTCCCGATGTTGGTTACGTTGTGCTCATCGACCGCGACCAGCAGGTCGCCGACCTTGATGCCGGCCTTTTCGCCGGGACCGTCCGGGTCGACGCGCTCGGCACGAAGATGCTGCCCATCTTCTACCCACCAGACGCCGTCGTACGGGGAAGAATATTCACGGTCTTTCTGGAAATTGATCCAGGCAAAGACAATGGCGGCTACGCTAAGCAGCGCCAGGAAAACCGCGAAGAAGCGCGTCTGAAGGTCTCGATTCATCAAAGCCACCGGGTGGTGGTTTGGACAGACTGGCGGGGTAACTCCCACGAGCCTATCCTCCTTGAGCAACTGTGATGCCAAGATATCCCTTACGCCGCGCTGCTAACCCACGCCATTTGTATTGCTTCCGCCATTATAGACGGCGCCTGCGCAAGCGGATACAAGTTTTGGGATCTCTCTGTGGATTCTTGAAGCCTCTAAAGGCTATCAAGTTGTGCCTGCTTCCAGTTTTTGTAACCTACAGCGTAAATAGGCAGTTCTGGCGGAGCGTGTAGGCTAGTGAAGCATGACTTCTGGAACCCTTGCGACCTCGGCCTTAAGCCTCGGAGCCGCTGCCATCTGGGGCGCAGGGGACTTCTCTGGCGGTATTGCCACCAAGCGAGCCGCCGTCTTTCGTGTGGTTGCTGGGGCTCACGCCTGCGGCCTGATTTTGATGCTGGCTTTGGCTTGGGCCACCGCCGAGCCGATGCCGCCCCACTCGTCACTCATATGGGGAGCCATCGCCGGCATCACTGGGGCGTTTGGTATCGCGGCTCTTTACAAAGGGCTGGCGATCGGCCGCATGGGAGTTGTCGCTCCTGTCGCCTCGGTCATCACAGCCATTCTGCCGGTGTTGTTCGGGTTCCGAACCGAAGGCATGCCGGGTCGACTTCAGCTTGTAGGATTCAGTCTGGCGGTGGTCAGCATCTGGCTCATTGCCCGTCCGGAAAACGAAATCGATTCGCATCGCGGCCTCGGCCTGGCGATTCTCGCGGGGATAATGTTTGGCTTGTTCCTGGTCTCCGGCAAGCAGGCCGGCCAGAGCGGAGTTTTCTGGCCGCTGGTCGCGGCCCGCACGGCGTCCACGCTGCTGATGCTGACGATCATGGCCTTCTCGCCGCGCGATCCTCGACCGCTGCGTCCGGCTTTTGTTCCAATTTTGCTTTCGGGATTATGCGATTCTGGGGCGAACGCGCTGTTCATCGCCGCCACGCGTCATGGAAGGCTGGACGTGGCGGCAGTCCTTTCGTCGCTTTATCCGGCGAGCACGGTCATTCTCGCGCGCATGTTGCTGAAGGAGCGTATTTCGCGCTTACAGACCATCGGAATCGCAGGAGCGCTGATCTCGGTAGCTTTGATCTCAGCCCGGTGAGGACCGCTGACTACGTCAGCACCGGCGCTGCCCACGCAAACTGAAAGATCCCGAGCGGATCCACGGAGTACTCCACATCCAGGTCGATATACCCGTCGCTAACGATCCAGTAATAGGTCTCCACGACAGCGATAATTACCGCAAGAGCGGCATCCAGTTCGCGATGCGTGGGGGCCAGCGCTGAGAGCGTCCGGTCGTGGCGTCCAACGTGCGACGCACTGAAGCCCCGCAGTCTCGCGGACGCACGTTCCAGCGCGCCGCGGTCGTCGGCGAACTCGCTTTCCGTGATGCGATCGTGCAATAACTCCGGATGATTTGCGAGCTGAGCCAGCACTCGCGGCAGAGAAACGCCGTCGTCCTCGCCATCCATCAGACGCAGCAGGCGCGCAACCATAGCATCTATATAACAGCCGCGCAGCATGTCCAGCAGTTCGCTGCGTGACTCGGAAAGTTGTGGATTGTTTTGGATGATCTCGCGTTCCAGTTTCCAGTAAATGTCGCGGTCGGTCGCCAGGGCCAGTATCTGGTCGCCGATCTGGCGAAGCTCGCTCTTCGCCCGCTCGCGGAATTGTTTTTCGCTTAGCATGGCCAACCTCACCAGAAGTCTAGCGGCGGGTGTGAACAAGGTTCTGTGATCTGGATCACCCGCCGGCGGGTCTTCGCGCACTTCCATCGCAGAAGCTACAATGAATCTTTTACGAGGTCATCATGTCTAGCTATCAAGAGATCGTTGAGCGCGAACAGAAATACCTGCTGAACACCTACGCCCGGTATCCCTTGGCCATTGCGCGGGGCAAGGGAGTTTATGTTTACGATGTCGACGGCAAGCGCTATCTCGACTTCCTCACTGGACTGGGGGTTAACGCGCTCGGCCACGCGCATCCGCGCATCGTGAAGGTCATTCGCGATCAGGCCACGAAGGTCATCCACGTCTCGAATCTCTATTACAACGAGTACCAGGGGCTGTTGGCGCAGAAACTTTGCACGGCGTCGGGACTGGATCGCGCTTTCTTCTCCAACAGCGGTACCGAGGCGATCGAAGGAGCACTGAAGCTGGTGCGCGCTGCCGGGCACGCGATCTCGCCGGAGAAATCCATCGTGATTGCGCTCGATAATTCTTTCCACGGGCGCACCATGGGCGCGCTGGCTCTCACCGGCCAGCCGAAATACCGCAAAGATTTCGATCCGATGCTGGAAGGTGTGCGCTTCGTGCCGCGCAATGACGTCGAAGCGCTGTGCAATGCGATGGACGATAAGGTCTGCGCGATTGTGCTGGAGCCGATTCAAGGCGAAGGCGGTATTCAGGAGACGACGCCGGAGTTTCTGCAGGCGTGCCGCGCCATGGCCGACCAGAAGCGGGCCGCTCTTATCTTTGACGAGATTCAATGCGGCCTCGGCCGTACCGGCCGGCTCTTTGCGTTCGAGCACTTCGGCGTGAAGCCGGACGTGGTTTGCATCGCCAAACCGCTCGCCGCGGGATTGCCGCTCGGAGCGTTCCTCGCCACGGAGAAGTTCGCTCAGCACATCACGCCAGGCAAACACGGCACTACTTTCGGAGGAGGTCCGCTCACCTGCCGCGTTGCGCTGGAATATCTGGCAATTCTGGAAGACGAGAACCTGCTGGAGCGCGTGCGCCGCGTCGGCGCTTATTTCTCGCAGAAGCTACGCGAGTTTGTCGATAGGTTCGAGATCGCGACCGAAGTCCGCGGCGTCGGCGCGATTCAGGCTCTGCAGTTAAACATTCCGGGCAAACCAGTCATGGATGGCGCACTCGCCAATGGGCTACTGATCAACGTCACGCAGGACAACGTGCTGCGGTTCCTGCCGCCGTTCCTGCTGGAGGAAAAGCACGTTGACAGGGGAGTGCGCATCTTGAAGAAACAGCTTGCAGCAGCACAGAAGCAAGCGAAGGCAGAGAAGAAGGCTGCCGTCAAGGCTTAGACTGGTGGAGAGCGAAAGCCGAAGAGCGGTTACCTGGCCACCCTTTCCCCAATCCACGCGGCGCACTCGCGCGTGCCCATCGATCCGCCGACATCCGCAGTCTTTTTTTTCTCGCGCACGGCCTGCGTCACGGCGTCTTCGATCTTCTGTGCCTCCGCGGCCAGGCCGATGTGCGCCAGCATCATGGCAGCAGTCAGGATTGCCCCCATCGGATTCGCCATGTTCTTTCCCGCGATTGGCGGCGCCGAGCCGTGTACGGGCTCGAACATCGACGTTCGTCCGGGATGAATGTTGCCGCTGGCGGCCATGCCCAAGCCACCCTGCAGCGCTGCGGCCAGGTCGGTGATGATGTCGCCGAACATATTGTTCGTGACGACGACGTCCAGCGACTGCGGCTGGCGAATCATCTGCAGGCAGAGCGCATCCACGTACATGTGCTGGGTGTTGATGTCGGGATACTCTTTCGCGACTTCCTTGAAGACACGCTGCCAGAGCCCGCCCGCGTAAGTCATCACGTTAGATTTGTCGGACATCAGAACCTTCTTGCGGCCGTTGCTACGCGCGTACTCGAAGGCGAAGCGGATGACGCGCTCCACTCCCTTGCGCGTGTTGATGTCTTCCTGGGTGGCGAGCTCGTCGGGCGTGCCGAACTTGAAGACGCCGCCCATGTCCATGTAAACGCCTTCGGTGTTCTCGCGGATGACGGTGAAGTTGATATCGGCAGTCGTCGCATTCTTCAGCGGACACAGTGAGGCGTCAAGCAGGCGAACCGGACGCACGTTGGCGTAGAGATCCATCTTGAAGCGCATGCCGAGCAGGATCTCTTTGGCGTGAATGTTGGTGGGCACGCGAGGATCGCCCAGAGCGCCGACGAAGATGGCGTCGAAGTCCCGCGCCAGCATCTGGAAAGCATCCGGTGGAATGGTGGTACCGTCGGCGAGATGGCGATCGGCGCCCCAATCGAAGTGAGTGAATTCGACGGCGGCGCCCGAGGCTTTCACGACTTCAATCGCGTTGGGGATAACTTCTTTGCCGATGCCGTCTCCGGCAACGACGGCGATGGGTTTCTTGTTGGTCACGGGAGATGAAGATAACAGAAAAACAGCCGTTAGCATTTAGCAGTTAGCACTTAGCTAACCCGCTCTGATGTTTTCAATCAACCAGTCAGGTAGTTGCGATCGAGAGATCCGACTTTACTAATTGCCAATCACTAATCGCTAGCTGCTGTCTTACCTCACCCACCACGCCCACGCGATGAACAGAATCTGCATCGGCGTGCGAATCCACAACGGGGTGGGAGCTTTGCCTCGCAGCTGAACCCCACGCCGGGCGGCACTGATGTTGGCCGGGAACATCGCGAGCATTAACAGAATCAAGCCCCAGGCCGCCCAGTGCCGGGTTGGAGCTAGCAGCAGCCCGATTGCACCCGCCGCCTCGAGGATTCCCGTCATCGTGACCAGCAGGTCGGGTCGCGGAAACGAGGGCGGCACCATCGCGATCATGTCTTTTCGTGTCGAGGTAAAGTGCGCGATCGCAGTAAAGAGGAACATGGTCGACAGCGCAAAGCGCGCGCAGGCCAGCCAGGTCTGCAGGGCAGAAACGCCCAGAGCACCCAGCCCGCGATAAATCAGCAGGGATCCGAACAGGACAACCAGGATCGTCATGTCGACCTCAGTATCGCCCCAATGATGCTTGGAAAGCATATGGTTAACCCGTGCGGCGCCCTGAGCGCCGTCAGTTCCCCCGCTGGCCACGCAGCGAAGGAGGCTTCGACACGCCAAACGTCTCCGACGAGTCGTTTCCGCTTCGTTATAATCAAAGATTCGGTATGACGGTTGCAACTCTACAAGACAAGCTGACGGCGTCAGGAGCGCGGCTGGGAAGCTATCGGGGCGCTGAGACCGCGGCCAGTTTCGGGGATACGGCGGCGGAGTTCAAGGCGCTGCTGCAGAGCACTGCTGTGTTTGACATGAGCTGGCAGGCCAAGCTGATCTTCACCGGACGGGACCGCGTACGCTGGCTGAACGGCATGGTCACCAACAACGTTCGTGACCTGGCCGTCGGGCACGGCGTGTATTGCTTCATCCTGACCCCGCAAGGGCACAATCAGGGCGATTTGATTGCCTACAACCGCGGCGACTATCTTCTGGCTACGACGGATCGCGAGCAGGCGCCAAAGATCACCGCGACCTTGCAGCGTTACATCATCATGGACCAGGTTGAGATCGAGGACATCAGTGACAAGCTGAGCTCGATCGGCGTCGCCGGTACGAAAGCACGCGAGGTTCTAGCAAACGCCGGAATTAATACTTCGCAACTCGAGCTAGGGCAGGTAGTGGACTTGGAGTGGCGCAGCCTTGGGATTTCGGTGGTGCGCAGTGCGCACCCGCAGATGGACGGTTACGATATTTGGGTAGCAGGCGAGAACGGCGAGAAGGTTTGGGGGGGCTTGATTGCAGCCGGGGCGACGGCAGTCGGCAGCGATGCGCTGGAGATGTACCGCATCGCGCGCGGAGTGCCGCGATATGGAATCGATCTGCGCGAGCGCGATCTGCCGCAGGAAGCGAATCAGCAGCACGCGCTGAACTTCAGCAAAGGCTGTTACATCGGGCAGGAGATTGTGGAGCGGATTCGTGCGCGCGGTAATGTGCATCGAACGTTCCTTGGTTTCGAGATCGATGGTGAGCCGCCGC
>JASHXK010000395.1 GCA_030043575.1 Terriglobales bacterium | reverse complement strand
GTCATGCTGGTGGGAGCCGGCATCTTGAGGCTGCTCTTTTGTGCGCTGAAGACCCAGGTTCCAGAGAGATTGGGTCTGGCTTTCGGCGCCTGAGCGGCCACTGGCAGCGCCAGCGGCCAGAGTAGGAATACGACGAGGGGTCCCTTCATGGCGGCGGATTGTAGCAGCCGGGATATAAAGAAGTCATAAAGATCGGTCGGCGGTAGTGGGCTAAGAGTTAGCTCACTACCCGACGGCCTGGCCAAAAACCTGGGAAGTCGACCCCAAGCTTGGACAAGGCAATCGGCCGGCACGACTTGACACGGGCGAAATGCAAGTTTTATACTAACTAACTGGTTAGTTAAGTTGTCGGATGATCAACTAACTGGTTAATTAAATGATACGTGGATCGCAAAGGCGTACACTCCGGTCAGGCAGCCGCCGGCGCCCCGAAGCCAGCCGCAAGGCTATCCTCCAAGCGGCGCTCGTGGAGTTCGCACAGGAGGGCCTCGCCGGCGCCCGCATGGACGCCATCGCCGAAGCCGCTGCCGTTAACAAGGCTCTGCTCTATTACTACTTCAAGGACAAAGAAACACTTTACGGCGAGATCCTCAATCGCTTCTTCCAGAAGCTCTCGCAGCGCATCATCGCGGTCTGCCATCAGCCCGGCAGCGCCGGTGAGCGATTCCTCTCCTACGCTCGCACCCATTTCGACTCGGTCGCCGAATCGCCTTACTACGCGCACATCTTCATGAGCGAGCTCATGAGCGCCGGCCGCGGCGGTTCGACTCACCTCGATCGCATCTTCGCCGAATACATGAGGCCCATCGGCACCAGCGTCCTCAGCCTGATGCAGCAAGGCCTCTCGAGCGGCGAGTTCCGTGCCGTTGATCCCAACCAGTTTCTTCCCTCGGCTATCGGCTCCATCGTTCATTACTTCCTGACCGCCCCGTTGCGGGAGAAGTTTATGCGCGAGCGCCACTTGCCGCGCCAGCAGGTGATGCAGCAGCGTCGCGCCGCTGTGCTCGATTTCATCGCCGCTGCGCTGTTTACGGATCGCGAGGCCGGCATCAAGCTCGCGGCTCAAATCGCAGCCGAGCCGGCGGGCGCCCTTCACGGCAAAGCGGTCGCTCGGCGCAAGGGGGGCGAGCAACAGCCCGCTCCTTCACCGCCATCAAGCCCAAGGTCCGAACCCGCGCCCACCCTCGCGCAGCCGCCGTTGCAAGATACGGAGCCCGCTGCCGCTGCGCCCAGCAAACCGCCAGCCTATACGTGGCTGGACCGCACGTTCCCGGACTTCGAAACCGCGCGCCGGATATTGAAAGAAGAAGCGCGCCTCGGAATCACGCCCAGAAGCAGGCTACCGAAAAACATCGACGAGGATTGGTGATCCGTGAAACCGCACAAGTTCTTCGTCTTCTTACTCGTCCTCTTAGCCATTGCGGCCGGCTATTACTTCTATTCCACCGACCGCACCAGCGACACCGTGCTCATCGGCATTGTCGATGCCAACCAGGTCATCGTCAGCTCGAAGATCATGGGGCGCGTCGAGAAGCTCTACGTCGATGAGGGTTCGAAGGTCAAAGCAGGCGACTTGATCGCCGAGATCGACTCCGCCGAACTCGAGGCCAAAAAGAATGCGGCGCAGGCGACGATCAACGCCTATAACTCATCCGTCTCCGCCATGCAGGCGACCGAGGCGCAGACTCTCGGCGAGACCAACAGTGGCGTGGTCAATGCGCAGGCGCGGCTGGCGGCTGCCAAGGCATCGCTGGCGCAGTCCAAAGCCGATCTGGTACGGATTCAAAGCGACTCGCAGCGCATGATCGAGCTGGCAAAGGTCGGTGTCGAGTCCGATCAGGATCGCGTGCGCGCTGAAGCCCAGCTCGATGCGCAACAGGCGGTCGTGCAGAGCGCGCAGAAAAACGTCGACGCCGCACAAGCCGACCTCAACACAGCGAATGCTCGACTGCACCAGCAGCGCACGGCAGCCAGCAATGTGGCCATGAACGAAGCGCAGGTCGCCAACGCGCGAGCGCAGCTGGCCGAAGCCGATACGCGGCTCGGCTACACCAAGATCTACGCGCCAGTTACGGGAACGGTCTCGGTTCGCGCAACACGTCAGGGCGAGGTCGTGAACCCGGGCGAGCCGATCGTGACCATCATCGATTTCGACGATACCTGGGTGCGCGCGGAAGCTCCGGAGACGGAGAGCCGCTTTGTCGCGCAAGGCGACCGGCTCACGGTGCGACTGCCGCAGGGCAAGCCAATCGATGGCGTCGTCATCTTCAAGGCGGTCGAGGGCGATTACGCGACGCAGCGCGACGTCAGCCGGCGCAAGCGTGACATCAAGACCGTCGGCCTGAAGCTGAAAGTCGACAATCCTGACGGCGCGCTGGTGCCCGGTATGACCGCCGAGGTCCTGCTGCCCAAAGATCTGGCAACCCGAAAGCTGGCCGAGGGCGCACGATGAGTTTGGTTCTAAGGAGAAAATCTCGTTCCATTTCTTTGTGTCATCCCGAGCGGAGCCCGAAGGGCGAAGTCGAGGGACCCCTATATTGGCTTGGTCATAGGGGTTCTTCGACTCCGGCGCACAAAAGAAGCGTGCCTCCGCTCAGGATGACAAAACTTGAACAAGCATCTATCAACACAACTTTACTCATGCCGGTCGCGATCTCTTTGAAGATTCGTAACAGGGCACGACTTAGTCGTGCCGAAACGTGCTCTTTTTTGATCTGAGCCGGCGGCACCAAATATGACCTGGTTCAAACCCATGACGACGGTGAGCGCCGGCGGCTGTCCCGATCCGCCCAACGGCGATGCCATCCTGGTCGACCACATCACCAAGAAGTATGGGGACTTCACTGCCGTCGACGAGGTCTCCTTCACCGTCCCACAGGGCGAAATCTTTGGTCTGCTTGGCCCCAACGGCGCCGGCAAGTCCACGCTCATTCGCATGATGACGACCTTGCTTCCCATCACCGGCGGCCGGGCGCTGATCAACGGCTTCGATGTTGCCAAACAGCCGGATAACGTGCGC
>JASHXK010000394.1 GCA_030043575.1 Terriglobales bacterium | reverse complement strand
TCATCTTCTTTATGTGGCTGCCGGCGTGGATCGTGCTTGGCTACTGGTTTGTCGCGCAGTTTCTCAGCGGCGCCGCTTCGTCGATCGCTACGCACGCCAGCACCTCCAGCGGCATCGCTTTCTGGGCACACGTGGGAGGATTCGTCGCGGGCATTTTCCTCATCAAGCTCTTCCCTACCCGCACGCGCCGTTACCACTACGGATTGTGAACGGAATTCTCACAACGGAGGTACGGAGGGCACGGAGTTTTTCTTGTGTCTTCCGATGACTACGAAGCAGCTTGGGCGCGAAGAAAGACCGCAGGAAGTCCTGCGTGGCAGGGTACACCTAATTCGGATTTCGTGCCTTCCGTGGTGAAAAGGATTTGCCTACAGCGCGCCCGCGGCCGGATCCAGGCTGATCTCCGTGGGATTCACATTCGGCGGGAGCAGCACCGCATAGAGTACCGCCTGTGCGACGCTCTCAACTTCGATCATGCGATCGCGTGGCATGTCGGGATTGATCTGCTGCCAGATGTCGGTCGACGTCGCTCCCGGCATCAGCGCCATTACCCGAATGCCGCGCGGAGCCAGCTCCTCGCGCAGCGACTGCGTGAATCCCAGCGCTCCCATCTTGGCAGCCGTATAAGCGTAATACTGCGGAAACATCTGCTTGGCGGCTGCAGAGAGATTATTGATGATGGTCGCACCCGCTTTCATCTGCGGCAAGGCCGCGCGCGTACAGAGAAAGACGCCGGTCAGGTTGGTTTCGATGTTGTCGCGCCAGGTCTCCAGCGAGGTTTCCAGCAGCGGCCGCGCCGACTGGCTGACGCCCGCGTTGTTGACCAGGATGTCGATTTGCGCGAAGCGTCGTCGCACCACCGCGAACAACCTGGCTACCGACTTTGGCTCCCGCACATCGCACGTCATTGCTAAGATCTTCGCCGGACCAAGTACCTCTTTGCGCAGTTCGGCGGCGCTCCTGGTCAAGGTGTTCAGGTCGCGCCCGGTGATGACGACGTTGGCGCCCTCCAGCGCCAGCGCTCGCGCGATCGCGTAGCCGATACCCTTGCTTCCGCCGGTGACGACGGCAAGCTTTCCTGCCAATCGCGTCGGCCCAGTGGGCGGCCGTAACGGAACAACTTTTGGCTTGCCTGACGACTGCCTCTTCGCAGTCATCGGCTAGGCTCCGTTGGTGTTCTTGGCATGGATGAGAGAGAGGAACTCCTGCCGCGTCTGCTGCGCGCGGAATGCGCCCAGCATCGACGAGGTCACCGTCGCCGAGTGCTGCTTCTCTACGCCGCGCATCATCATGCACAGGTGGCGCGCTTCGACGACCACGCCCACACCCAGCGGCTGCGCTGCCTTCTGAATCGTTTCGGCGATCTGCACCGTCAGCCGCTCCTGCACTTGCAGCCGGCGCGCGAAGATCTCCACCAGCCGCGCCACTTTGCTCAGCCCAATCACCTTGCCTTTGGGAATGTAGGCAATGTGCACTTTGCCAAAGAACGGCAGCATGTGGTGCTCGCACAGGCTGAACATCTCAATGTCTTTGACGATGACCATCTCGTCGTAATCGACATTGAAGAGCGCGCCGCGCAGGATCTCTTCGGGATCTTCGCGATAGCCCTTGGTGAGGTATTGCAGCGCCTTGGCGTAGCGCTCCGGAGTTTGCAGCAGGCCTTCGCGCTCGGGATCTTCGCCTACGCGCACCAACATCTCGCGCACAAGCTCTTCGAACGTCGCACTGGTAAGGGTCGGGGTATCGATGATTGGTTTCATGATCAGTAGTTAGTAGTTAGTAATTAGTAGTAAGCGCTTTACCGATTCGCCCTAACTAATTACTAATCACCGCAGTATTCAAAGCTGTTCATCGCAGTCTCTTCCAGCCGTACCCTTTCCAGATGTGCGGCCTTAAACTTTTGCTTCAAAATGTGGAAGATGACCTCGCTGAGATTTTCCGTAGTCGGCACCATCGCTTCGAACTCGGCGCACTGATTCAGATTCACATGATCGAATCGATTTAGCACCTCGCCGCCCACCGTGCCATCAAGATCGGCCAGGTTGCAAACCATGCCCGTCTTCGCATCGACCTGACCACTCACCGTCACCTCAAGCGCGTAATTGTGCCCATGCCCATGCGGGTTGTTGCACTTGCCGTACGCCTCGCGATTCTGCGCCTCCGACAGCTCATCGCAATGCAGCCGGTGCGAAGCCGAGAAGATGTAACGCCGCGTGAGATGGGCCTTCATGATTCTCCGTAGAAGTCGACGAACAGGTCTGGCAATTCGTACACGCGCACGCGATGCAGTTGCGCGACCTTCAACTTGCTTTCCAGCCGCTTCCAGATGGCGATGGCGAGATTCTCGGTCGTCGGAATGCGGTCGCGAAACTCCGGTACCTCTTTATTGAGATGCCGATGGTCCATCGCGTCGAGCACTTCGCAGTTCAAGATTTCCTTTAACTCTTTGAGATCGACGACGAAGCCGGTCTTCGCATCGACCTCACCCTTCACCGTCACCTCCAGCGTGTAGTTGTGGCCGTGTCCGTTGAGGTTAGCGCATTTGCCGAAGACGCGCCGGTTCTCTTCCTCGCTGAATTCCGGATTGTGGTAATAGTGCGACGCCGAAAATTCGCATTTGCGGGTTAGGTAGACCATAGCTAACGCTTGATATCGACTTTGCTATCTGTACTCCGGGTTCGCAGCCGACGCAGCCATATCCCGAGGACAACAGGAGACGCAAACGTAAGCATGCCACTGAGCTTGCTTTCGGCAGAATGAACTGTAGTATCGCCGCTGGCCGTGGCTACCACAAGCAGCCAGCCCGGGATAGCCATAGCGACAGCTTTGATCCAAATGTTTCCAAAACTTCCCCCTCGGGCGATTCCAGTTATCAGCATCGCGGCAGGTATAACGATCAGCCACGGTTCGATGAAACTAAATCCCCCGATAGCCATGGCGACAGGAATGATCACAAACAGCGATATGGCCCCGGCGAGAACGTCCGTTGCGAAAACGGCCCGTGAATACTGATTGTCTTTAGATTGCGGAAGCATCGCCGTTGTTTTCGTTCGGATTCCGACAACCCTCGCGTGGGGCCCCCTCCCAGCTCGCAAACTAATACGAATAAAATGAATAGCTTTGTGTCAGGGCACGGCCTCAGTCGTGCCGCACGGCCACTTCCTTCACCCCGGGCCGGCTTCAGCCTGCGGCACAACTGCGCCCCCATATTCGCGTCCCTTCCACCGCACCGAACCTCGCTTATGTGAGATGTCGGAGTTCAGCAAAAGAATCGCGAACAGCGGCAATCCAAAAATCGCCAGCGCGTTTGACAGCCAATCAAAATGTGCTCTACGGATACGTTTGATGAAGTATACAAAGAACACAATCGTGGCGATGGTCTCGGATGTGACTTCAATGAGATTGCCAATCAGCCACGTATCGACGAAAAAGTAGATTCCGCTGGCAAGGATCGCAAATTCTCCCATCCGTATCAGTGCCAGTCGCCGCGGATGCGGAAACAGCAACGCCAGGTTCTTCGTCCAGCCCTCCCACATACTCGGAAGGTTGGGGTACATGCGCGCGCTGACGACGTCCGCCAGCCGAAATTGGAGCCTGTAGCCGGCCTGCTTCACGCGCCGCGCCAGCTCCACATCCTCCAGAATAGCGCCCGCCACCGCTGCGTGTCCGCCAACCGCATCGTAGACGTCACGACGGATCAGCAGATACTGGCCATTCGCGGCGGCCGCCGGCGACGCCGGATCGCTGACCTCCTTCGGCCGATACGTCTTCGCCAGCTCCGCAAAGATCACCGGCATCAGCGCGCGCTCGGCAAAACTGTGAACCTCCTGCTTCGGCGAATATGACAACAAACCCGCGTTGCATTCAGAAACCTCGCGTAGGCCAGTCGCGATGGAGTTCGGCGCGTGTTTCGTATCGGCGTCAGTGAACAGCAGCCACTTCCCTTTCGCGACTTTGGCGCCGCACCACGCGGCATTGCACTTGCCGCTCCAGCCCGGTGGCAGTGGGTCGGCCGCGACCACCTGCACGGGAAAACTTGCTGCGATCAGCGCAGTCGCATCGCATGAGTGATCATCCGCCACGATGATCTCGTAGCTCGTGCCTTCCTGAGCCACCAGCGACCGCAAACAGTCTCCCAGGCACGCCGCCTCGTTGCGCGCGGGAATGATGACAGAAACTTCAAGCATGCGTTCGTCCGCGAATCTTCGTTGAGCGTCGACTACTTGCGTGAAACTGGTTTTCACCACAGAGCTCAAGAATATTCGGTGTTCCGTGCTTCCGTGGTGAGAACGGTCCAAAAGTTGTAGAACACCGCTCCTAATCGCCGTGTACGGGCCTGTTCCCTCAATTATTATATGGGTATGAAGCGCTTTATCCCCGTTGTCTCGGTTCTGTGTTTGTTCGTAGTCAGCGCCTGTAATCCCGGAGGCCATCCTCCGCGCATCGGCAACGAAGCCCCCGACTTTACGGTCACCGACTCGCAACGCACCGTCCAACTCAGCAAGCTACGCGGCAAGCCAGTGCTGCTGAACTTCTGGGCCACGTGGTGTGCGCCTTGTGTGGAAGAGGTACCGTCGATGGTGCAACTGCAGAAACAGATGGGCGATAAAGTGACCATCCTCGCGGTCAGTGAGGACGCGGACGACGCGGCCTACAAGCAATTTATCCACGATCACGGCGTCGACCTGCTCACCGTGCGCGAGGGGACGATGAAGACCAGCGACGTTTACGGCACCTTCAAGTATCCCGAGACCTACGTGATCGACCGCAATGGCAAGATCGTGCGCAAGTTCATCGGCCCAGCGGACTGGACCTCGCCCGACATCATGCAATATCTCAACAATCTATAAGGCACCTGCAAACAAAAGGAGAGGCGCCATGCCTCTCCTTGTTTCCTTCCGGCTATCCCCGCATCAATACAGCCGGAAGTTCACCTCGACATTAATCTGCACTGCGACCGGCCTACCGTCTTTCATCGCCGGCGAAAACTTCCAATTGCGCACCGCTTCGATTGCCTTCTCATCCAAACCCATGCCCAGGGCGCGAGCCACCTTGACATCGCGCGGCTTGCCATCGGGACCGACGATCAGCCACAGCACGCACGTTCCCTGATATTTGGCCTTGCGTGCCTCTTCGGAATACTCCGGATCAGGCGTGTCCAGAGCTCGCGGGGCGGACACTCCTCCGCCCACGCGGAAGACGCCGCCACCGATACCACCCCCGCGGCCCGGTCCAACACCCGGTCCAGTGCCCGAGCCAACGCCACCACCAGATCCCGATCCAATTCCACCACCGCTTCCCGTTCCATTCGACGGTGGTCCGGACGGAACAGCCGACATCGGATTGCCCAGATTCGGCATATTCGAAGCCAGCTTGATCTGTGGCGGCACAACCACCGTCGGCTCTACCGGCAATTTGGGATTGTCGTTGCGGATCACCATCGCCGGAGGCGTGATCTGCTCCATTGCCGTCTTGGGAAGCTTGCCTTTCGGCGCCTGCAGTTTATCGCGATCACCACCACCACCGCCGCCACCGGAGCTAGGCTCCGGCTTCTTGGTCATCGGCAAAGGAGGGGGCGATAGGTCGGGCGCGATCAGCACGATCGCCTCGCGCGGCTTCTCGGCGTTCTTCACCGCGCGCGCGCCCAGAATGGAGATGTAGATTAGTCCGGCGATCATCAAAATGTGTACGACAAGCGAAACGCCGGCACTCTGCTTCTTGTAGCTGTACTCGCCCCAGATGTTGCGGACCTTCACCGGACGAGAGGTCAAAACCAACGGCGGCAATTTTTCGGGGAATAGCGCAGCACGGATGTTGCTCCGCAATGACGTCCACAGCGACTCCTCCATGGTCGTCTGCGGCAATAGATGCAACTCATCCTGCTGAGAGGGGGGAACTAGGATCGATTGAGCCATACTCCTCTTGTCCTTGGCCTGTGCGGCGACTTCGAATGCCAGGCTTTCACTAGATCATCCCGCGGCCGGAAGCACCTCCTGAATCGCGTTGCGCTTCCGTTCCGCACCGTACAGCGGCTGGGCAGGACCCAGCCTTGCTCAAATCCTTAGATGCAAAGATGCCTGCTTTGTTGTGTGGCTTAATTCACAATACTTAGAGACAACCCTGGGCGGTAAAAGGCGGGCCATGCCGCAACAACTGGCTATAATGAAGAGATAGTTCGCACAAATTTGCTGTTCCAATAAGCGCAGCCGGTAAGCGCAGCCGGGAGAATTGCTGAGTGCCGCTCGACCTCAAGTCGACGTTGAACCTGCCCAAGACCGACTTTCCCATGAAGGCGAATCTGCCGAAGAACGAGCCCAAAATGCTCGAGCGTTGGGAAGCAATGCGGCTCTACCACCGCATTCGCGAGGCGCACAAGGGGCAGCCGATCTATGTTATGCACGACGGGCCGCCGTACGCCAACGGCCCTATTCATCAGGGAACAGGGCTTAACAAAACGCTGAAGGATTTCATCGTCAAGTCGCGCAACATGAGCGGCTTCGATGCTCCCTTTGTGCCGGGATGGGACTGCCATGGCCTGCCCATCGAAATCAAAGTAGACAACCAGTTGGGCCGCAAGAAGCTCGAGATGGATCCCCTGGCGGTCCGCGAAGAGTGCCGCAAGTACGCGACCATGTATCTCGATCTGCAGCGCTCGCAGTTCAAACGGCTGGGCGTGCTGGCCCGCTGGGAGCAGCCGTACTTGACCATGGACCCGCGGTACGAGAGCGTGGTGCTGGCGACGTTCTATCAGTGCTACGAGGAAGGGCTGGTTTACAAGGGCCTCAAATCTGTGTATTGGTGCATCCACGACAAGACCGCGCTGGCCGAGGCCGAGGTCGAATACGAGATGCACACCAGCCCCAGCATCTGGGTTCGCTACGCGCTCACCAGCGATCCGGCAAAGATCGACACGGAGCTTGCAGGTAAGAAAGTCGCCACCATCATCTGGACAACTACGCCCTGGACGCTGCCAGCATCAATGGCGGTCACCTTCGCCGCCGACGCAGAGTATGTCGCGCTCGACACCGGCGAGTGGGTCTACATCGTCGCCAAAGCCTTGGCGCAGCCGACCATCGAGAAATGCAGTCTTGGTGACGCAAAGGAGATCGCATCCTTCCCCGGCGCGAAGCTGGAGTACGCGACCTTTGCCCATCCTTTTCTGGATCGCAATATCCTCGGCGTGCTCGGCGATTACGTCACGCTCGACACCGGCACCGGCGCCGTCCATACCGCTCCTGCGCACGGCGCCGACGACTTCAACACCGGCGTGAAGTATGGGCTCGAATTGCAGTCGAACGTTGATGACGCGGGCATCTTGCGCAATGGCTTGCCCGAATATCAGGGCCAGCAGG
>JASHXK010000393.1 GCA_030043575.1 Terriglobales bacterium | reverse complement strand
CGCTGGGAGTGGCGGACCTTTGGTGACAGCTTTGGCGCCGCGGATGCCACCTTTGCCGCGCTCACAGCCAAAGACATTGTGGAGTCGGATGAGATTTACTTTCTTGCGCCAGCGACGAACGAGAACGTCAAGGTTCGCGACAAGCTGATGGACATCAAGACGCTGCAACAGGTCAATGCGGACGGCCTGGAGCAGTGGAAGCCGGTGATGAAGGGGACGTTCCCTCTGCCTGCCGCGGAAGTGAACAAGGTCTTCGCTGCATTCGGTATCGCGGCGCCGGCGCTGACGCGAAGCGAGTACACGCTCGAGCAGTTTGTTGATGAACTGGCGAAGCCCGGCGATCGATTGCGTGTTGTTGAGGTGCACAAGAAGCGGGCGCGATATACCGTCGACGGCTGCATGGCGGAGATGACCGATGTAACCGCCGATGGCAAAACCACGCGGACGGTAGCTCTCGAACTGGCGGATGCGGATCATGTGATTGCGACGGTGCGGAAGATCGGGCTCGGCGGATTCGAGAACATCAATTATCCGCGCGGGCTGAAGCAGTTGGTTGGGATGTAGGGTTAGCTCGGATTATTCATGATTGTTTGAAGGGGCACGGCTTCAGCCGTGCCGAAAACGCCCGGCTATGTGGGGCTTTAGCCCCTGAGGAAATTCGCTGTTTGCGACGAGGAGCGAGGTGCCTCAGCAGCTAAAGCCGTCAGGTATAGGCTGTTTTCTAGGGCACGGCTGAAGCCGTGCCCCTTCAAAGCCTGGATCCTCCCATGAATGATCCGGGTTGAGGAGTGCGAACGATGCCCCTGTACGCGGTGATTGACGTCGGTACCAACTCCGTCAAGTTCAACATCAGCGAACGCCGCGACGACGGCACGTGGCAGACGGTTCTGGATCGCGCGGAGGTCACGCGGCTGGGCGAAGGTCTCGACAAGACTGGCGAGATCAGTCCCGACGCGATGGAGCGCACGGTCGCCGCAATCGCCGCGATGGCAGCAGAGGCGAAGGAAAAAGGCGTAACCGCGTTAGCTGCAGTCGGAACCATGGGAATGCGAACCGCGCGTAATAGCCAGCAGTTTATCGACGCAGTTGAGAAGCGCTGCGGGGTGAAGATCGAAGTCATCCCTGGAGAAGAAGAAGGCCGACTGGCGTACATCGCGGTGAAATCCGGTCTTGGCCTGTCCGAAGGCTCACTGGTCATCTTTGACACCGGGGGAGGCAGCTCGCAGTTCACCTTCGGGCGTGGCCCGACGGTCGACGAGCGCTTCAGCCTGAACGTCGGCGCGGTGCGATTCACGGAAGACTATCACCTCGACGGCATTGTTTCGCCAGAGCAGCTTCAGGCTGCGCTAAAGGCCATCGCCGCCGATCTGTCGCGGCTGGATGGAAGGCCTTCGCCGGATGCGCTGGTCGGGATGGGCGGCGCGAACACCAACATTGCCGCGGTAAAGCACAAGATGGCGAAGTACGATCCGGACGTGATTCAGGGCTCGGTGTTGGAGCGCGCTGAAGTGGAGCGGCAGATCGAGTTGTATCGCACGAGTTCATTGGACGATCGGCGTAAGATCGTCGGCCTGCAACCCAAGCGCGCGGATGTGATTCTTGCCGGAGCCTGCATCGTGAAGACGGTGATGGACAAGCTCAGGAAAGACAGGATGTCGATCAGCGATCGCGGTTTGCGGCATGGACTGCTGATTGACCGGTTCGGAAAGTGAAGCGATACAGTTGCTGAAGGCTCCGATGCGACGGTCCTATGCCGTCGGCTGAAGCCGAGTCGATTTGTGAACATGGCTCGGACGCTGGCCTGAAGGCCAGCACTACCGATCGCTGCCCGTCGCGGCGTTTGTTGCGCTCCGGGCAAACCGCAGGTCCCTCCGCTCGGACTGAAGTCCTCGGTCGGGATGACAAGAATAGTGCACTCGAGCGGCGCAGCTTAAGCTGTGCGCTTTCAAAGCCGAGAAGACAATGGCCAAGTTTGAGCACGTATTGGAGCCGATGGAGCGGATCTCGGAGGTGTTGTTCGGGATCATCATCGTTCTCACCTTCACCTGCGCTCTGCGGTTTACGCGCATGGATTCGGGTTCGGTTCACACCATGCTTTGGGGAGCGATTGGTTGCAGCGTGGCGTGGGGACTGATCGACGCGGTTTTCTACATCCTCGGCTGTCTCAGCGAGCGGGGACACAACATCAAGCTCTTACGTCTGGTGCGGGCGACCCGCGATCCGCAAGAGGCAAAGGAGATCATCGGAAGTGTTCTGCCGCCTCTGCTGGCAGCAAACATACGAGACGAAGAGTACGAACGACTTCACCGCAAAGCGCTGGAAATGCCGGAGCCGCCGTATCGGCCACCGATCATCAAGCACGATTTGCTGGGCGCGGCCGCGGTCTTCCTGCTGGCCTTCGGATCCATCTTCCCGGTAATTATTCCGTTCACCTTCATGACCAATCCCAGGTGGGCGCTGCACGTCTCCAACGGGATTGCGATCATCCTGCTGTTTACTGCCGGCTACGCGCTCGGCAAGTATGCTGCGCCACATCCCTGGCGGGTTGGAGTCGCCATGGTGATACTTGGCACCGCTATGGTGGGCCTGGCGATCGCTTTGGGCGGCTGAACCGGAAGCCAGCCCCCTGACAAACCGCCGGCTTTCGGGTGCCCGACGCCGCCCCGAATTCATTTCTATCAGGACTAGAGATTTTGCTAGTAGCGAGCAGGACTCGGCCAGTGTTACAAACAACCTACACCGGAAAGAGGGTCTTGGGCGACCCATTGCTGCGCTGGAGCGTGGGGGGCGCACCCTGTGGTCGACTTCAAAACGAAAATCGAGGAGAAGCAGACTTATGAGCCATTCCAGGAAAGTTAGATTTGGGTTGCTCGCATTATTGTCGGTACTTACGCTGGCATTGCTTAGCTGGGCGCAGAACGTAAAGGTCCAGGGGCTGATCAAAGGCCGCAATGGCGACACCATGATTTTGCAGACCTCCGATTCGCCTAAGCTGGTCGTGTTGCTGACCGATAGCACGCAGGTTGGGCAGGTGCAGGGCATGCTGAAAGCCCGCCGCAAGCAGATGTCGATGGCAGCACTGATTCCCGGCCTGGCGGTGCAGGTCGAAGGGTCGTACAACGCCGATAACCAACTGGTGGCGACCAAGGTCTCCTTCAAGGGTGACGATCTGGAGCAGGCCCAGTCGATTCAGGCCGGCCTCCACGAAACCCAGGTGCAGACCCAGAAGAACCAGGAGGAGCTGGCGCAGCAGAACGCCGCCCTGAAGGCGCAGAACGAAGCGCTGCAGCAGCAGCAGGCGCAGCTGACCCAGCAGCAGAAGGAGGCCGCCGCTAACAAAGCCGCAATCGAAGCGGCGGTCGCGCGCTTCGGCCAGCTGGATGATTACTACATCATGGATGAAGTCACCGTGCTCTTCGGCAACGGCAAGGTCAACGTCGATCCGCAGTACGTTCCTCAGCTGACAGCGTTGGCGCAGAAGGCGCAGAGCGTCAACGGCTACATGATTCAGGTGAAGGGCTATGCCTCGTCGGTGGGCAGCGTTGCGTTGAACCAGAAGCTGAGCGAAGACCGTGCCAACAATGTCAGCAATATCCTGCTGCAGCAGGGACATATTCCTCTAACCAGAATGCTGGCTCCGGGCGCGATGGGCGAAAGCCGGCAGGTCGGCAACGACAATACGGCTGAGGGACAGGCGCAGAATCGTCGCGTTGTGGTGCGCGTGCTGGTGAACAAGGGCATCTCCGGAACCGGAATGTAGTCGCCGCCGCGTTCTCGACAACGAACTACGTCAGGTGAGATTCGTTTCGTCAATTTTGCAACGATGACGGAGGCAAGAGATGGGCAAGAACGACAAGAAGGCAAGCAAAGGCGAGAAGAAGAAGAAAAACGGAAAAGCCACAGTCGCGGCGCCGGCTCCGGCCATGACCGGCACATATGCCGACGGCGCTCCGTTGGATAGGATTACGTACCTTGAAGCGAAACTGATCTTGAAGCCGGACCGCTTCACCTCGGTGGACAGCTTCCGCAACTTTGGCAGGCTGGTGGAGAAGACCGCCAAGAAGGTCGGAGTAGGCTTCATTGCCGATCGTGAGGCGGGCCTGCGGCCGCAAACGCGCGAGATCGTTTTCGGCGATACTTCCGACTTCCGGCTTTACAACAACGCGTTCATCCTGCGCCGGCGCATTGCCTACGTGGACGGCTTTCCGGTAGGCGATCCCGAGATCGTCTTCAAGTACCGGCATCCTGACGAGGAAGCAGCTACCAAGGTGGACGTCAGGCCGAAGATCGCCGGCCAGTACCGCATCAAGTTCAAAGCCGAAGCTTTGCCTCTCAAAGACCAAGTCGGCGGCTATCGCATTCTGTATTCGCACAACTGCCAGTTCGGATTAAGCCAGATGCACGAGGGCGATGCGAGGTCGATGGCAACGCTCACGCGTGTATTTCCGGCCTTGGCTGGTTTGAAGAAGTCGGACACGGAAAAGATCGACCTGGTCAACGGAGGCATTGTCGAGGAATTGTTGCTGCCCTTGGGACAGCTGGACTTCGGCAAAGGCATGGTCGCCAAGTGCGACATTGGCCTCTGGCGGACACGTGGCGAGCACAAGGCCCTGGTCGGAGAGTTTGCTTTCCAGGTGAAGTTTGCCGACCGCGCCGCAGTTGCGGAGAAGCAGAAGAAACTCGCCGCCCAGTTCTACGTGTCGCTGCAACACGACGTGCAGGACTGGCTGGCCCTGGGCTGCACCAAGACGGCGATGGTCTATCGGCTGAACGGGTGCGCTCCGCAGAGCCACGAGTAACACGGCGGAGTTTTCGCCAACCAGTAACGGAATGGGCGCCAGAA
>JASHXK010000392.1 GCA_030043575.1 Terriglobales bacterium | reverse complement strand
CAAGGCATCGGGACAATACAGCACCGACATGCTGGCATCACGCGGCAGCCGATCTCGAAGGTTGGCGAGGGCCGCACCAACGTCCGTTTGAGCATCGGTCGCTGGCCACATCGCGGCAAGCAGATGCCCGAGACCAACTCTCCCAATAACAGCGAGCGTCAAACCATTCGCCGCTGCTGCGTCCAGGCCATACAAGGCTGTTTGCACGTCAGCTACAGGAACCGACAAAGCGAGCAGAAGCGAATTGGGCAGCTGCTGACCTACGGTATAGGGAAGGTTCTGCAGCGCCTGCCAAAATCCGGCCTCAGCCTGACCGTCGACTTCGCTGGATATCGCCGCTCCCAACTCCGCGCGATACCTTGCCAATACCGCGTCGCTTCCAGAGGCACGCACACATATCGACCATGCCGCCGCACCGGATCCCACTCCAGGCAAGAGCAACTGGACGCCAGGTGATGTCAATTCCAGGCAAATCGGCGAAAGGGGTGAGCGCAGCACAGCGTCGCGATACTGAATCGCGGCAGCCGAGCTGCTGAAGTTGGCGATGAATGTCCTCGTCTGGCGAGGTGCAGGGAAAAGTTTGAAACTCGCGCCGGTGACGATCGCCAGCGTGCCCCGGCTGCCGATGAGCAGCTTCATCAGGTCGAAGCCGGCAACGTTTTTGACGACGCGACCACCGCCTTTGCCCTTGCGGCCATCGCCGGTGACGAAGCGAATTCCGATGCAGTAGTCGCGCAGTCCGCCGTATCCGTGGCGCAACGGACCGGTCATTCCGACCGCCAGCGTTCCGCCGATCGTGGCTCGCTCGGGCAGCGCGACGTCCGCGGCGAACAGCAATCCATCTTTTGCCACCATCGACGTCAGTTGTGCCACGGTGCAACCTGCTCCCACACCAATGGTGAGATCGCCAGGATCGTAATGCTCCACTGCATTCAGACGCGAGATGCAAACGAGCACATCGATCTGGCTCGGAGCGCCGCTCTGCTGCTGCGTGAATCCTCCGGCGGGAACGACGTTGAGTCCTTGCTCCTTCGCAACCCGCAGGATGGCAGCGATCTCCTCCGCCGAAGCAGGTTCGACAGCAACCCCCGGTGTCGTGCCGAGAACGCGACCTGCATCCAGCGTGGCCGGATCTTCGATCACATGCTCGGCGCCGCAGATATCGCGCAGCTCGCGAACCAGTTGCGCAGGCGTCGTCGTGGTGCTCACAACCCCTCCTGCGCGAGAATGGCGTTCCGCGATCGCCCGGTGATTTCGCGGCACATGCGCGGCGCAGGCAACATCTTTCCCGGATTCAGGACTTCGTCGCCGTTAAACGCATTGCGCAGATCGGTCATGATCGCGAGATCTTCTTCGGTAAACAGCAGCGGCATCGCGTCGCGCTTTTCCAAGCCGACGCCGTGCTCCCCGGTAATCGAGCCCCCAACATCGATGCAGTACTGCAGAATGGAGCTGCTGGCCGCCATCACTCGCTCAAATTGGGCGGCATCGCGGTCATCAAAAAGAATCAGCGGATGAAGATTGCCGTCGCCGGCGTGAAAGACATTGCCGATGATCAGATCGTGCTTCTTCGCCACGTCGCCAATGTGTTGCAGCACTGCGGGAATCTTGCTGCGAGGCACGACACCATCCTGCGTGTAATACGAAGGACTGACGCGGCCCAGAGCGGCAAAAGCTGTTTTGCGCCCCTTCCACAACAGCGCGCGCTCTTCTTCGTCCCTGGCTCGACGTACTTCGCGCGCCTTCTGGAGCAGGCAGACCTTTCCGGCGGCAACGGCTTCTTCTTCCACAGCCTCGCGCAGGCCTTCCAATTCGATCAGCAGCACCGCCCCCGCATCCAGCGGATATCCAGCGTGGCAATAGGCTTCCACCTGGCGCAAGGTCCAGCCATCCAGCATCTCGAGCGCCGCCGGCGTGATGCCTTCGGCGGTGATGTCGGCGACCGTGCGCGCAGCGTCGTCCACCGATTCGAAGATCGCCAGCAGCGTCGCCACCGCTTCCGGCTTACGCAGCAGCTTCACGGTGATTGCCGTGGCGATGCCGATGGTTCCTTCCGATCCGACGAAGAATCCCGTCAGATCGTAGCCATGAGATTCGGCAGCTTTGCCGCCGAACTTCACAATCTCGCCGCTGGGAAGCACGACCTCGACACCAGTGACATGATTCACGGTGACGCCGTGGAGCAGGGTGTGCGGGCCGCCGGAGTTCTCAGCGACGTTGCCGCCGATGGTGCACGCCTTCTGGCTGGAAGGATCGGGCGCGTAGTAGAACCCGAGATGGGAGACGTATTCCGACAATTGCAAGTTGACGACGCCGGGCTGGACGACCGCACGCAGGTTCTCGACATCGATTTCGAGAATGCGATTCATGCGCGCGAACGCAACCACAATGCCTCCGGCATGAGAGATCGCGCCGCTGCTCAAGCCCGTGCCTGCGCCGCGGGCTACGACCGGTATGCCAGCGGCGGAAGCGAGCATCATGATCTGAGATACGTGCTGAGCGTTTTGCGGGAAGACGACGGCACCGGGCGTGCTCTTGCGCACGCCAGCGTCGTACTCATACAACATGAGATCTTCAGGACGGTCGAGGACGGCGTCGTTTCCAACGATACTGCGGAGGCCGGAAATGGCTTCGGGCAAGCTCATCGCGCCACTGGCAGTCTAGCACCGCAAGCTCACACCCCATTCCAGCACAGCGGAGAGCAGCTAGCGCCGGCAGCGTCAGCTTGAGGTCTGAATGTAGGCGCGCATCATTTCCGCCTCACCCGATTTTTCGTCGAGATGGCAGCGAAGAAGGTCCCGCAGCGAAAGAAAGCCAACGAGAATACGGCCCTCACATACCGGCAAGTGTCGCACGCCATGGCTCTGCATCAGGCACATGGCTTCTTCAGAGCTGGCCCCGGGTTCAACGGTGCGAAGGTCGGTGCTCATGACGTCGGCGATCCGGGTGGTCAACGGGTTGCGACCTTCGGTGACAACACGCCGCATGATGTCGCGCTCGGAAAAGACGCCAACCAGCCTGGTGTCCTCCAGCACGGGCACGGCCCCGACGTTGCAGTCCACCATATAGGCGGCGGCCTCGAACACGGTTTGACCGGGCTGAACGTAGTAAATGGTGCGGTTGTTGATGAGTTCCCGGATGGATGCCATAGTGCCTCCTATAGTTCTCGACTAAAGGGCGCAATACGCTCGCCGAAAGAGGCGAATCCCTGTGTGCAGCAGTCCGAGACATCGGAAGGCAGGATTTGTCTGCGACACCCGGACCGGTGAACCCCATTGTCCGCAGCCAGATCGAAAAGGGGTGGACCTTTTTCCACCCACCGCGGTTGTTTTGAATCCACGCACCCCGGCGGGAGCGAGGAGTGGAGCCGAGTATATGCCCAACCAACTGGGGATGGAAGCAGAAATCAGCAAATTCAGCGCAAAAAAATTAAGGCTGCGAAGGCACCCTGAGCCGCGGTAGTGTCTCAGTTTGAATTCGCTGGGGCAAGGATGCGCGCCTGCCGCACCCATGAATTCAAACTGAGACACTACCTGAGCCGCTGCCGGCAAGACATTCCAATGCCCGGCTGGTATGCTCGTTCGTTCGATTCCGTAAGGGGGACTAGCACTGTGTCGCAGAGTTTACAGGGACGGACGATTGCGGTGTTTGGTGTCGCCAACAAGCGCAGCATAGCCTGGGCGATTGCGCAGCGAATGCAGGAAGCCGGGGCACAGCTTGCCATTACCTATCAGAATGAGCGTCTGAAGCAGGAGGCGGACGAGCTGATTGCCACGCTTCCTAACGCGCAGGCGTTTCAGTGCGATGTTTCGCGCGACGAGGAAATCACGCGCCTGTTCGAAGCACTGAAGGAGCGGTACGGCAAGCTCGATGGATTGGTACACAGCATCGCCTTTGCCTCGGCAGAAGATCTGAAAGCTGGCTTTGTGGATACCAGCCGCGAGGGTTTTCGTATCGCGCTGGAGATCAGCGCTTACTCGCTGGTTGCTCTTGCCCGCGCTGCCAGCCCGCTCATGACCGGCGGCGGAAGCATCATGACCATGACTTACTACGGCGCTGAAAAAGTAGTCCCTAAGTACAACGTGATGGGTGTAGCCAAAGCCGCGCTGGAAGCCTGCGTGCGCTATCTGGCATACGACTTGGGGACAAACAATATTCGCGTCAACGCGATCTCCGCAGGGCCGATCAAGACGCTGGCGGCGCGAGGAATCTCCGGTTTTGGCGAGATGCTCAAGGAACAGTCCGAGCGGGCGCCCCTCCGGCGCAACGTAGATGTCAATGAGGTCGCGGCGACAGCGGTTTTTCTAGCCAGCGATGCCGGCAGCGGCATCACGGGTGAGACGATCTACGTCGATTGCGGCTATAACATCATGGGATTTTGAATATCGTTGCCGGCGGCCCCGTGGCTTTGCCGTCGCCTCCAGTCTTCTTCGTTGATTTACAGGGGAAGATGGTCATGTGACTCGAGGAATCCTCCGCTGATTCGGCCCTGATGTGGCCGTCGGACGTCCCGTCCATCCCCCTACGGCAAGACGACAAACACATCCCCATAGCCGTATGCTCCACCTTGGTTGGTCGTGCCGTAGAGCCTGGTGCCAAACATCACCAGGTTGCTGTAGGAGTACAAACCATCCGTCCCACCGGTGAAGCTATAGAGCAGCGTGTAGTTCCAAGTTCCCCCTCCCGGTACAAGCTCGTAGACTGTGCCGGCGTCGTCCTGGCCATCGCAGTGCGTCGTGCCGTATAGGGTGCCGGAGGAAGACAACATCACATTGCGAAAGGTGCCGGAAATTCCCCAGCCTGCAAG
>JASHXK010000043.1 GCA_030043575.1 Terriglobales bacterium | reverse complement strand
TTCCGGCCACTTGAAATGCGTTTCCGGTTCGCGCGGGTGGTAATCGGCTCCAAGGCGCAGGTTCTCATCCATGCGATACGGGTCGATAACCTTGCCGGGATTCATCTTCCAATCCGGATCCCAGATGGACTTGAATTCGCGGAATGCCTGCATCAGCTCCTCCCCAAACATCCGGTTGAGAAACTCCCCGCGCGCCTGCCCGTCCCCGTGCTCGCCGCTCAGGCTGCCATCGTGTTTCACGCACAGATCCACCGCCTCTTCCATGAACGAACGCCAATTGCGAATTCCCGCTTCGCTGGTGAGATCGAAATCGTACCGGCAATGAATGCAGCCCTGTCCAAAGTGCCCGTAGATGGATGGGTTGTAGCCATACTTACTGTCCAGATCGCGCAACTCGCGCAGGTATTGCCCCAGCTTTTCCGGAGCGACGGCGGAGTCTTCCCATCCCGGCCACATGTCGCGTTCGCCGGGAACGAATGCGGTTGCGCCGAGGCCGGCTTCTCGTATTTCCCATAGACGCGTCATATCTTGCTTCTCGGTGAACAGTCTCATACGCGGAGCATTGGGCTTGCTCTGCAGCAGCGTCATCACGCGATAAGCTACGTCCAGAGCAGCTTCCCGTTTGTCGGCGCCGAACTCCGCCATCAGCCAGCCTCGGCCTTCGGGCATCAGTTTCAGCGTCTGCGCGTGCGGGCCGCCTTTCTTCTGGATGCTCAGAAACATCTTGTAATCGCTGCCCTCAAGCGCAGTCGGGTTGAAAGGAAGAATGTCGGTGATGTGATCGGCAGCTTCAAAAACGTCGGCGTAGCCGAGCATGAGAACCACGCGCTGGGCTCGGGCGTCGATGAGCCTGCACTTGGCCTCGAGCACCGTGACCAGCGTGCCTTCGCCGCCCACCAATGAGCGCGCGATGTTGAACCGGCCATTTCCCTCGGGAAGTAACTGATCGAGGTTATAGCCGGAGACGCGACGCGGAATCTTGGGATACTTTTCGCGAATGAGATCGGCATAGTGATCGCGCAGCGACTTCAGGTAACGATAGATGTCTCCAGCGCGTCCGCCTCTCCGGATTTGCTCCTCCATCTCCGCATCGCTCATCCATCCCACCGTCATGCGAGTGCCGTCATAGAGCAGCACTTCCATTTCTTCAACGTTGGTATCGGTCTTGCCTGCCATTTGCGCATGCGCGCCGCAGGAGTTGTTGCCGATCATTCCGCCGAAACAGCAATGATCGTGAGTCGATGGATCGGGGCCCCAGGTCAGCCGATTGTTGCTTTCCCGAAGCGCCCTATCGCGCAGTTCGTCGCAGATAGTTCCGGGCAGGACCCTCGCCCAACGCTCTCGAGTGTCCACCTCCAGAACGCCGTGCATGTACTTTGACCAATCGATTACGACGGCCACGTTGCAGCATTGGCCGGCCAGGCTGGTGCCGCCGCCGCGCGAAAGCAGAGGAGCGCCAAACCTGCGGCAAGCGGCGATGGTCTGCACCACGTCTTCTTTCGACTTTGGAACGACGACACCGATGGGCACTTGCCGGTAGTTGGAAGCGTCCGCCGCATACATAGCTTTGCTACCGGGATCGAAGCGTACTTCGCCCTGCACATTCTTTCGCAGCTCGTATTCCAGGCCTTCGACGTCAATGGGTGGGACCGAACGCCAGTCGACCCCGGAACTCACGGCTTTGCTCAATGCGGTTGCTGCAACCAGTGTATTGTCGCTGTCCGGCATAGTCGCTTCCTGGGGGCATAAGCACGGCGTTCCCCCGTCCCAATCCTAATCCCGGGAGCGCGGGCTGAACTACACAATGTGAGGGCGAAGCGAGCAATGGGTTTGAAGCACGAGGTAAGGGTAGGAAAGAAACACCCCAGGTTGGCCAACGAACGGTCGAACCTGGGGCACTAGAGGAAGTCCCGAGTAAATCGTGGTTACCAGATCGCGAGGGTGACGGTATCGATCCACTCGTGCCAGCCCTCGCCGTTGGCCATGTCGTCGAGCTGGAATTGCACTCCCAGATTGTCGTTCCAGTGCAGATTCTTGGCGGACTGCGTGACGTTTACGGGATGGCTGTCGCCGTCCACAACCAGCGTGACGTAGGTGTAGGTGTGGGCACTGGTATCGGTCGTCATGTACCACTGAATGTGGTGCCAGGTGTTGGGGCTGAAACCGCTGCAGGGAATCGAAGTATGTACCCAGTGCCCGGTGGCTTCATCCCACGTGTCCCACACCGCTCCGCCTCGTATGTTGCACTCGGTCCCGATCATGTAGTTGTAGCCGCCGACGAACTGGAAGGCGTCAAACTCCAGAGCCTGGGCTGCGTTTTGCGAGTTATCGTCCACGTAGATATAGAAATCCCACAGGAAATTGCTGACGCTGTCGTTAGCTCCCAGCTTCTGGAACCATAGCGAATTCTCCCACGGGCCGGAATTGTAGAACTCGCCGCTGCTGCCATCTCGCGAAGGTGGGTTTTGATGCTGTGCCATCCAGTAGCTGCCGTCGCCACTGCCCCCGGAACAGCTCGGACTATTGCATCCCACCCAGCCGCCCCGGTCTTCAATGTGGTAAAACCACGTTGCCCATGAAGGTGGAGTTGGCAGGCCGCCGCCACCACCTCCTCCGTTACTGGTGACGGTGATCTCCTCCGTAACCGTGCCGTAGGCGCCGCTGCTGTCCCATGCCCGAGTCACTACCTGATGATTTCCAACCGACGCGTTGAGATTCGCACTGATGGAGTTGGTAGCGCCTGCGGAGTAGACATTGTTGCCGTCGATGTAGATGTGCCAGCCGGTGATTTGATAATGGCTGGAAGCGTTGGCGGTCAGAGTAAAAGGCGAGCTGACCTGGGAACCATTGCTGGGCGAAGTTACGGTGACACTCACGCTGGCAGCAGCAGCCAGTGAGAGGGAAAGCAGAACGGCTAGTAGGGAGAACACTCGCTGCATTAACAAGCTCCTTGGCTTTGTATTTTTCTCCATGACGCAGGGCGCATGCCCAGAGTGTTGGGTTAAGCCGTGTGTGAGTATCTCTTCCGCGGCGGAAAAGACGAATCGGGCATTCTTCTTAAGAAAAGCAGCTACTTTTACTTGGCTAATTAGGGGTGGACTAGGGTGCTGGGAAGATCAAAAGGCACGAAGAATGAGGCGAGCCGCCAAGGGTGGGTGCTCGCTCAGAAGAATTGGACCTACTGCCGAGTTCTAAGGACGGTCTGCGTTGAGATGGAAGCGAGGTGGAAGGCGGTCTGGCTCCTGTTCGGCGCCTTTCCATCGTAGGCGCCCTAAGCTGCTGCTATTCAGCCTTACCGAGGGCCAGGGTAATCAGAGTCTTTTGCTCCAATTCATGCGCTTTTGCCGAGCCTGTAGCTGGGGTGGAATTCGCTGCGCGTTTGATGCTGCGCAGCTTCGAACCCAGAATCCGCTTCAGCCGTGGCGTTACAAAAGAAAGCGCACCCATGTTGGCTGGTTCTTCCTGCACCCAGAGGAACTCCGTCGCGCTCTTGTAGCGTCCCAGCACTTCCTGCACCTGCGGTTCCGGGAACGGATACAACTGCTCCAGGGAGACAATCGCCGGTCCGGCCTGCTTGTGTTTATTGCGCTCCATGCGCAGTTCCTGGCCGATCTTGCCGGTGCAGAGTAGAACACGTTTGGCGTCCGTCGCCGTCTCATCCGGAATGACCGTCTGGAAGCGCGGCCGCTCCAGTTCCGGCAATGATGACACCGCTTCGGGATGCCGCAGCATGCTTTTCGGCGTAAAGCAAATGAGCGGCTTGCGCCACTTGCGCAGCGCCTGGCGCCGCAGCAGATGGAAGTATTGCGCCGCCGTCGAAGGCTGGCAGACCTGCATGTTGTCGCGGGCGCACAGTTGCAGATAGCGCTCGATGCGGGCGCTGGAGTGTTCCGGTCCCTGGCCTTCGTGACCATGCGGCAGCAGAAGAATCAATCCCGTCAGCAGGTCCCACTTGTCTTCGCCGGCGGCGATGAACTGGTCGATAATGATCTGCCCACCGTTGGCGAAGTCGCCAAATTGTGCTTCCCAGGCGACTAACGCCTCCGGATAGTCACGCGCAAAGCCGTATTCGAAGCCCATCACCGCAGCTTCCGACAGCTCGGAGTTATAGATCTCGACGCGCGCCTGGCCCGGCGCCAGATGGCACAGCGGGACATATTCCTTCTCGTCGATGATGTCGATCAGCACCGAGTGACGCTGGTTGAAGGTGCCGCGACGGCTGTCCTGACCGCTGATGCGGATAGGCACGCCCTCCAGGGCAAGCGATCCCAACGCCAGCGCTTCCGCCATGCCGAAGTCCAGAGGCCGGCGGCCGTGACCCATCTCGCGGCGCTGCTCCAACAGCTTCTGCACCTTGGGATGAATATGAAAGTCCTCAGGATAGGCCACCAGCGAGTCGGTAATCTCGCCTAGCTTTTGGGCAGGCAAACCCGTATCCACTTCGTCAGCGGGGTTGTACGGGCCGCCATGGAACGGCGCCCAGTAACTGGGTAGTTGCCGCATCGGCGGCTTCTTGACCATGCTCTTGCCGGCTTTTTCTGCCGCATCGAGCTCAGCCTGGAACCCCTCGACATGCGGCTTCGCATCGAGACCGACGTTCTTCGCGTAGATCTCGTAGAGCATGGGATGGTCTTTGATCTTGCGATAAAGGATGGGCTGGGTGATGGTCGGGTCATCGACCTCAGAATGCCCGTGTCGCCGAAAACCGATGAGGTCGACCAGCACATCGCTGCTGAATTCGTAACGATACTCCAACGCCATGCGACCGGCTCGCACGACCGCATCAACATCCTCGCCGTTGACATGGAAGATCGGAATGGGCAGGCGCTTGGCCAGGTCTGAGGAAAAACGGCCCGAATAGGCGTCGCTGGGGTTGGTGGTGAATCCCAGCAGATTGTTGACGATGATGTGGACCGTGCCGCCGACGGTGTAGCCGCGAAGATCAGCGAGATTCAGTGTCTCGGCGGTAATTCCCTGCCCCGCAAATGCCGTGTCGCCGTGCATCAGCACCGGCAACACGCGATTCTTGCCATCGCGTCCCAGACGTGTCTGCTTGGCACGGGCGCGTCCCAGTGCGACCGGGTCGACCGCTTCGAGGTGGCTGGGATTGGACACCAGGTGAATGCGCACCGGCCGTCCGCTCGCTCCTGTGTACACACCCGTCGCGCCGATGTGATACTTCACATCGCCGCCGCCGAGCACACTGCGCGGGTCGACATCCTCAAAGCCGGCAAAGATCTCCGCAGCCGGCCGGCTCACAATGTTGATGATGACATTCAGCCGTCCGCGATGGCTCATAGCCAGGACCGCCTGCTCGGCGCCATAACCGGAGGCTGAGTTCAGAATCTCGTCCAGCAGCGGAATCAGCGCGGTGTTGCCTTCCAGCGAGTAGCGTTTGGTGCCGATGTAGCGCGAGTGGATGGTCTGCTCAAAGACGTCGGCGCGCACCAGCTGATCCAGAATGCGGGAGCGGTCGAGATCGGCCGGCTGCTCGGATTCCATACGCTCCTGAATCCACTGCCGGCGCTCCGGATCGGCGATGTGCATGAATTCAACGCCAAGGCTCCCGCTGTAGGCGCGGCGCGCGGCATCGGCGAGGTCGCCCGGCATATCCAGCTCAGGATGCACAATGGGACGGAAGTGGCCAAGAGGATCGAGGTTCGCCTGAAGGTAGCCCCAGCGGCGGAACGCGTCCAGCACGCGCTCCTGCTTTTCGCTGTCGATGTTCATCATTACCGTGGACAAGGATGGTAGCTCCCGCAGCCGCAGCTTCCGCACCGGAAACCGGGCCATTGCTCAGATCGCACTACTAGTTATAGATTCCTTATCAGCCGAAAGGAAGCGCTAGTCGGTGAAGCGCGGCAGATCGTCGACCGACAACTCAGTATATCGTGTTGCGAGTAGCGCTGCGGTTGCGGCCGCATGTCTGCCGGCTCGCAGAAGTTTCCTCTTTTCATAGACACATGATCACGCGACAGATTTTGCTTCTCTTATTGCTTTCTCTGTTCGCCGGGGGCGATAAGCCTGCCAGCCTGCCTCAAACCCTGACCGACGTTTCCGCGGCCTACGCCAAGCTGGAGCCGCAATCCATTCGTCCTGCCGAGGGCTTCATCAAGTACGACTACCTGATTCCCGCCGGCTACTACAAACAGATGTGGGACTGGGATGGATTCTTTATCGGCTCGCACCTGGCGCAACAAGGTAAGCCGCAATACCTGATGTGGTGGGTGCTGGATTTC
>JASHXK010000391.1 GCA_030043575.1 Terriglobales bacterium | reverse complement strand
TGGGTCGTACTCACCGGCAATCCAAACCAGTCAGCCGCGCCGATCGTGGCCATTGCCGTAATCTCGGCGGCCGCGCCCTGGCCATAAGTCAGGTGGTCCTTGCCGATCTTCTCGCCGACGGTGATGACGATGCGCTTCCACCCGATCATCGTGCCCAATCCCAGCGCCAGAGCGACCGCAACCTTCACCCACGTCGGGATGAACTTGGTGGCGTGGTCGATTTGCTTCTTGTACTTCGCCAGCACCGCCTCATCGGCTGCGGAAATGTTCGTATGCCCCGACTTCTGCATGATGCGCAATGCTTCGCTGACCAGATACATATCGTTGCGGAAGTTGCGCACCCGCTCCTGCGGAATGTAGCGCAGCTCCTTGTAATTACCCACTTCGTCGGCTATGCCGTTGATCATTTCGCGCAGTGCCAATACAGTGTTGGGCGTGAAGTCTTTGGTGCGGACGTAAGCGGAAACGTCATCGCGCGGGTCGCCCACCACCGCTCCCGGCGTTACATACTTGTCGAGAACATTGGCTGCCTGCTGCGAAATGGCAATAAACTCTGCCGACTGCTGCGGTGTGATGGCATGATTCAAGGCATACGCCGTGGGCACGGTGCCGATCAGGATCAGCATGATCAGACCCATACCTTTTTGTCCGTCGTTGGAGCCGTGCGCAAAGCTGACGCCGCTGCAAGTCAGAATCAGCAGGCCGCGGATCCACAGCGGCGGCGGAGCATCGCCTTCCGGCGCTTTATAAAGACGCGGGTCGCGGAGGACAAGCTTGAACAGACCCAACAGCGATGCCGCCACCACAAATCCGACGAGCGGAGATAACAACAGCGATTTGCCTACATTCGAAGCCTGAGCCCAGTCGACTCCGCTGGTCGCCGTCCGCGCCCGCATGAGTTGATTAGCGATGCCTACGCCAATGATGGAGCCGATCAGGGTGTGCGAACTCGACGACGGCAAGCCAAACCACCACGTGCCCAGGTTCCAGATAATGGCCGCGGTGAGCAGGGCGAACACCATCGCAAATCCCGCGCCGCTGCCAACCTGCAGGATCAGTTCCACGGGCAACAGGGAGATAATGCCGAAGGCCACCGCTCCCGTAGACAGCACGACTCCGAGGAAGTTCAACATCCCCGACAGCGCCACCGCGATGTGCGGGTCCAGAGAATGCGTATAGATGACGGTCGCCACCGCGTTGGCCGTGTCATGGAAGCCGTTGACAAACTCGAATCCCAGGGCAACCAGCAGCGCCACTCCCAACAGCAGGTAGGGAAAGAACGATGGCGAGTGGACGACTGACAGATCGGAAATCAGATGGTAGCCGGCATAGACGAAGCCGATGCCCAGCACCCCTATGAAGATTGCGGTCCCGAACCTGCCGGGGGACTTGGAAAGTTTTGCATGTACGGCACTTGGCGCTGCAACTGAGGTTTCAGCTGGTAGCGGCGAGGCGGTCGCCATGATCAGTCCTTTTCCTGCAGAAATGTAATGTATTGCGGAGAGCGACTCTTCCGTCCCCGAAAGGTACTACGCCGCCCGGCCTGGCATCATTAACAGAGTGTTAAATGGCAAATGAATTTGCCGGTTTCTATGCTGCAGAATCGCGATCCCGCTCTTTGTAGCGTCCTCAACTTCCAAGCAGTTGGCCGGCCACCGGGAGGACTGGCCCCAGCCTGAAGTGCCGCTAACCCCGCGACCGCTGATAATGCCGCCTGGCCTTCTGACGATTGCCGCAGGTCGTCATATCGCACCAGCGGCGACTGCGATTGCGGCTGTGATCGAGAAACAACCATTCGCAATCCGGAGCCTCACAGAAACGGACGATCCGCAACTGCTCCGAGGTGAGCAGATCGGCGGCGGCCTGCGACATCGGCCACAGAATTCGGTCGAGCAGATTACTGCCTTTCATCTCCCATTCCCAGCGATAGCCGCCGTTTACCCGCGAAAGGCTGCGATGCTGCAGGGCCTTAAGCGCGGAGTCGGTGATCAGTTGTAGATCGGCTGCGCTTGCCGGCTTGCCTTGCGCAACCGCGGAGAACGCACGGTAGACGGCCTCGCGCAGCTGGATCGCTTCCTTGAAACTCCGGCGCGCCTGACTGGCGCGCTGCTCCGCGTAGTTGTGAAGTTCGCCGGCTTGTCTCGGCGAAATGACTCCCGCTTGCCGCGCGAAGACGAGAAGGTCGCGATAGCTCTCCAGATGTTCCTTACGCCGTTCAGGATCGCCCCGCCGGCTGACCGTGTTGGCAAGATCAAGCGCCAGTTGCCCGCCGGTCAGATCGAATTGAAATTCCTTTGCCACTACCAATATTTTAGCCGCACCTGTCGAGTCCGGCAGCTATAGAGCTTACGCGGCCTCGTCCGCCGGCGCTGCCACCAACTCCTGCTTCGCACCCGTACCTCTGCTGATCAGAAACACTGCCGTCAACGTCACTACGCCAGCCAGGATCACGCGCGAATTCAGAGTCTCGCCCGCCAGCAACCAGCCCAGCAACACAGCAATGAT
This sequence comes from Terriglobales bacterium, assembly GCA_030043575.1. Taxonomy (GTDB): domain Bacteria; phylum Acidobacteriota; class Terriglobia; order Terriglobales; family Acidobacteriaceae; genus Bog-257. Next base: position 4,928 of record JASHXK010000391.1, on the reverse strand, counting down.
GGGATTCACATAGGTGTGTGTCGAAACCAGCGTCGGCGAACAATGATCCAGCAGCCAGGTATAGGTGGTGAAGGCCACAATCGTACCGAAGACGATCAAATACAAGAGCGCCCAGACCGACCGCATGCTGAACGATTGCAGATGTGCGTGTGCCATCTCTCCGCGGAGAGCCGAGACCACGAACAACAGCACCGATGCCGTCATCGCCGCCATTCCGGCCCTTGCAATCGGATCTTTCGGCAATGCGGGATTGCGCGAGTAGATTACTCCGCACGACCATGCGATGGCACTAATCACCACGACGACGCTGCCCAGCAACATCCGCCCATGACCGGCGCCTGGCTCCGCCCGCATCAGTAACCCGACGCCTACGATCCCCAGCACCAACCCAGCAATCGTCTTCGCCGTGAAACGCTCCTCGCGCAGGACGACCACGGACAGGATCGCAATCCAGATCGGTTCGCTGGCGATGAGCAACGCGGTCAAGCCCGATGGCACGATGGTCTCCGCCCAGTGCAGCGCGCCATGGCTGATCACGAAATACAGGATGCCAAGAATCACGCTGGCGCGCCACTCGCGCAGTGTCGGACGATAGCCGCGCCCGTAGACCCACGCGAAGATCGCCGATCCGGCGATGCCCTGGCGCACCGCCACCACCAGCAACGGCGGAATCGTTTCCACGGCGTAGCGAATCGCCAGATACGTCGACCCCCAGACCACGTAGATCACGAAGAAGGCGAGTAGCAGTGCGATCGTGCCGGGCCGTCGGGTTATTGAGGAGTGGGGAAACGGCATCGCTGACCTAACCTACATAACAAATCTTACAGGTTATGATGATAGCACGTGGCGCTCCCCACAACATCGTTGTGTTTGCCGAGGAGGGTGGTGATACCGCTTCCGGCTGTCCCTGGTTAGAGTTGCCAGCTAAGGATCTGGCTCTACATCTCCCACAGACATTGCCCGCCGCGGTACATAGCGATCAGGCCGTCTTCGCTGATCTTCAGCACCGTGCCGTACCGCGAGGCGGCAATGGCAGCAGTAGTGCGTCCGCCTTCTACCGTCCGGTTCATGGCTTCCTCGTTGGACTGGTGATGCAGAATCGCGCCGAAAGCCAGCAGGTTGGAATCAGGACAAAGCACAACCGCGCCGTCGATGCGCGCGATGTTTTCAAGAACCGTCGCCGGAACGTCGAGAATGCTCTTGTCGCGCAGCAGGTAGTGCAGCTGGTCCTTGCTGGTTACGCCGCCTCCCGCATTATCCTGAGAATGATCCAGCAAATCAGGCTGCGATACCAATAACGACGCCGATTCACGATCATCCAGCACCACGAACAATGCACCGCGGCGGCTCTCGGTGAGGTTCAGCGCGACGCTGAAAAGGCGCTCCGCCAGTTCAGGATTGCCGATGGCCTTGTTCCATAGGGCATAGCGATGACGCGCATCGACCAGCCGCCACTTGCCCTCAATCAAGCGGAACACCGGCACGCCATCGGAATAAATCTTGATCTCGCCGTTGGGCGAAAGGATGAGGCAGATGTGCCCGCCACACAGCGTCGCCCGGCAATGATCCGTGTAGGCGGACGACGTAGGAACCGCCAGCGGCATCTCGCGATAGGGCTCGGCCCATTCGTGCACATCAATTAACTCAGCCAGCAGACCATCTTGATCCACCAGCGCCAGCGTTTTCAGGCCATCGCACAGACGATGAAAGCTGCGGATAGTGGTCAGCAAATGCGAATAGCGCAGCGCCTGCGGCGGCGTACTGGGCGGCACGTGACACGGCTCTGGCATCGACCCGAATAGCAGCACGCCCGTCGCAATGCGACGGTTCTCATAGGTGCTCATGCTGCTGGTGCGCAACACTTCGATGGCATCGGCAACGCGATCGGGGACCTCCGCAATGGCTTCCGCACTGGCGTGCGGCGTGGGATCGAGGAAAGCAGAGACGTAGCGGTCCTCCGGCAAGCCGCGGAAGAGTTGAAAGCTCTGCGCCGCCAACTCCTGATTGGTGAGCAGCTGATATCGGGCCGAGAGCACGGTACCGATACTCCGCAACAGACGCCGCTCGTGATCGGACAATTTAGAGCTGGAGGTGAGCGAGTAGCCGTTGCCCATCCACTCAAACTCGACCTGTCCGCCGCTGGGAACGGCTCCCAGCAGTCCCGGCATCGCTTCCGGGCTGGTGGAAACGCGCTCCAGTGTGGCCCCGGGAAAGAAGTAACGAATGCCACTCTCCAGCAGCTCGCTGTAGAGTCCACTGAGAAATCGGGCGCGCTTTTCCAGGGAGCCGGCGATGATCGTAGAAGACCTGGTCGTAGTCATATCTGAGCGGACCAACGAATGGCGGCGTCGTCGGCACACAAAAAACGTTCGCCGACAACTCCAACTTACTTCTATTGATGCGCGCGACGGGAAGAGAGGAGCGGGTTTTTGCGATTGTAGAAGCGTTCGCTGGTTAACAATTGTTACGACGCGGCTACCGGTTGCGCTGTCTCGATTCTGGCTTCACGCAGGTATCGCGCTGCCTCCTCTGGCGGGGTCGGGTTCTGATAAAAACCGGTTCCCCATTCGAAGCCGGCGATCTTGGTTAGCCGCGGCATAAACTCGACATGCCAGTGGTAATAATCCATCGAGTCTTCCTGAGCTGGGGCGGTGTGAATAACCAGATTGTATGCGGGGTTGTCCAGCACCTGATCGGCGCGCATTAGCAGGTTCTTTAGCGCCTTCGCCAAGCCCTCATATACGTGCGAAGAGGAGTTCTCGAAAGCTGACTCGTGCCGCCGGGGCAGAATCCAGGTCTCAAAGGGGAAGCGCGGAGCATACGGCGCCACCGTGAGGAAGCTATCATTTTCGGCGACAATACGAACCCCAGCCTCTGTCTCCTGCCGAATGATGTCGCAGAAGACACACCGTTCTTTGTACATAAAGTACTGCTTCGAGCCTTCCAGCTCTTCCACGACATGCTTGGGTACGATGGGCAGTGCGATGAGCTGTCCGTGCGAATGCTCCAGCGTAGCACCGGCCAGCTGTCCGTGATTCTTGAAAATGAGGATGTATTTAAAGCGCCGGTCCTTCTTCAGATCTACAATACGATCGCGAAATGCCCAGAACATATCTTCGATACGTTTTTCCGGAAGCTCACTCAGGGTTACGTCGTGTTCCGGGGTCTCGATGATGACTTCATGGGCGCCAATACCGTTCATCTTGTCGAACATGCCTTCGGCCTGGCGATTCAGGTTGCCTTCAATGCCCAGCGCCGGAAACTTGTTGGGAACAACCCTTACCGTCCAGCCGGCGGCGTTTGGCGAAGCGCCGTTGGGCCGATAGGCAAGAACTTCGGGGGGCGTCTTGCTCTCATTGCCGCCGCAAAACGGGCAGAAGCCGCCCTTCATCCTGACGGGTTCGCGGGTGAAATCGGAAGGGCGTTTGGCGCGATCGGTGGAGATAATGACCCATCGCCCAATGATGGGATCTTTGCGTAATTCAGGCACGGCGGAGCCTCTCCTGCGGACTAACTTCTATGTTACTGCGTACCGCTCTCAGCTAATCGCTAATCCTCTGCTGAATCTATCGGCCAGCATCGCCTTGCAATTAACGCACAACGCGAACCCTACACAAAAACGGCGCTCTGCCTGGCGAAAGGCGAAAGGCGAAGAGCGAGAAGCGAATAGCGGTCGTTCTCACTTTATCGGTGCGGCGGCCGGCAGCGTGCCTACCATCTTTTCCACATCGCCGATCTCTTTGGGGATGCTGGATGACAAGACCTCAGGGCCATTCGCGGTGATGAGAATAGTATCCTCCACGCGAAAATGCCAGTGCTTGTCGGGAAATTCGACAATCGGCTCAACCGTGACGACCTGGCCGGCTTTGATGGGGCCCCTGGGGATCATCACGTCGTGCGTCGCCAGTCCAACAAAATGACCCGGCCAGCCGTACCACTGCGAGGCGATGCCTTCGCGCTCAAAAACTTTCTTTCCCGCAGCTTCAGCCTGCTCGTAGGTGTTTCCCACCTTAAGTAGATCGATAATTGCTTTCTGGCATTCGAGATCGACGTTGTACCACTTCGCTTGCTCGGGTGTGAATTTGCCGTCGATATTGAAGGTGCGAGTGATGTCCATGGTCATGTGGTCGAGATCGGCGGCAAAATCGAAGACCACAACGTCGCCGGCGGCGATCTTGTTGCGATTAAAAAAGTAATGCCAGGTGTTGGCGTTCACACCGGAGCCGACAATCGCCGGATACGCCAGCCCTTGCGCGCCGGAGTTGCGAAAGACAAATTCCGCCTCGGCTTCGATCTGATACTGGTACATGCCGGGATGGGCCATGTGGATCGCCTGCTCATCGCCTTGCGCGCTGATGCGGCCGTTGCGTCGCAGCACTTCAATTTCTGCGGGACGCTTGATGTTCCGCATCTCGTCGATGGCACCAGTTAGGTTGCGGAAGTTTGCCGCGGGATAACGCTCGCGCAGCTTCACAAATTCGCCGCGATCGCCGGGCAGATCCTCGCCGTAGGAATTGTTGTACTGGTCGGCATAGTCGCGGCCGGTTTCAAAGCGCGCGCCGTCGGGCTTATCGGCGAAGCCCAAACGCAGCCACAGATCGTGTTCTTCTCCGCCGCCAAACAAAAAGCTCAGATAGCCGTCGAGATTCTGCAGCGGATGCACGACCGGGTAGCCGAGTTCGTTCTGCTGATCCTTCGACATGGAGAGCAGATTCGCCCCGTACACCTGCACCTCGCGCGGAGTCTGCTGCGGTTCGAAGATCATCGTCCGCTGCGAGGGAACGTCCATCAGCATCACCGCGCCAGGATCGCCCAGGCCGGTGTAGTAGTAAAAGTCGTTGTCCTCGCGATAGTGATTCGCTGCCGGCACCTCGGTCTTCGCGAAGAGCAGGACGTAGCCGGTCTTCAGCTTGGCCGCAAGCTCGGTG
>JASHXK010000042.1 GCA_030043575.1 Terriglobales bacterium | reverse complement strand
ACCCACAACACGCCGTTGGGCTTCGCCTGATCAGAGCAGACTTTGGCGACCAGCCGCGACGTGCCAATCCCGATGGAGCAGTTGAGCTGGGTCTCGGCTTTCATCATGTTGTGCAGCGCGTGGGCGGCACGCATCGGAGGGCCGTGCAAGCGCTCAGTCCCGGTCATGTCGACGTAGGCTTCGTCGATGGAAACCATCTCCAGCTTCGGAGAAAAACGGTTCAGCACCTGGAAGACCTTCGCGGAGTAATCGCGATAGCGGTCGGGATGCCCGTCGACGAAGATCGCTTGCGGACAGAGCTTGGCTGCGGTGCGGAGGGGCATCGCCGAGTGCACGCCGAATTTCCGCGCCGCATACGACGCAGCCGATACCACCCCGCGCTCGTTCCGCTGACCGCCGACCACAACCGGCTTACCCTTCAACGACGGATCGAAAAGCTCCTCGACCGAAACGAAGAACGCGTCCATATCGACGTGAAAGATGGTGCGCTGGGCAGACGTCATGCTCAGCGCGATTGTAGAGCAAGTGAGCGAAGAAAATTGCTAGGGCAAGGTTCCGGCTGCGGCGCTGCCCAGAGGATTCATCTCGGTGGGCTCATTCGCCTCGGACCAGGCGCTCTTCAGGTCGTTCCGGCTGGAGTACTTCTCGTAGACAACGACATGAAGCACCGGCTGGCGCTCCTCGATGGGATCGACCATCCCCTGCGCCTGTAGCGGGAGCAGATAGTTGCGGATCCATTCGTACTGCTCGAAGGTCAGACCGCGGCGCGACATGTCGAAGGTGACACCGGTGAGGTGGGTCGACGCGGTGTCGCCGAACTCCGGAGCTGCAAAGCGATTCCACCGCCGCAGGCGATGTTGCTGCTCGACCGTTCGAACCAGGGAGTTGATCTGGATCGGCGTGTGGAATTCGTTGTAATACGCCTCGGTGAAATCCTGCAGGAATTCGCGCGTCCACGGCCGGCAATAGCGGCGGTTTTCGGGAAGATCTGCCGCTAGCTTCAGTCCGTCAGTTTCCTGGACGGGAACCAGCTCCTGGGAAAGTTCGTAGCGTGTCAGCTCGTAATCGTCGGCTATGCGTGGCAACTGTAGCCGGTCCAGCTCCTCATTCTCGCGCACCAGCATGTCGTGGGAGCCGGGGAACATCGGAGTCCAGCGGCCTAAACCGACCTGATAGTGACCCCGGTGGGTGGGAACTGCGCTCCTCAGAACCGCAGCGTGGCCATGGTGAACCCGGGCGTGAGCTACAACGCGGGAAGCTGCCGACGCCGGAAGGCTGATAGCCAGAGCGACAGCACACAGCAACAGCGCAAATCCCAACTTGCGCTGCGGAACATTTGACACGAACTGCGAACCCAATTGACCCGACGACCAGATGCTTAAAAATGGCAGCAAAAGCATATCTCCGTAGTGGAGCGCTACAAAGAATAATGGATTATTACAACACAGAAGTGGAGAACGTCCAAGCCTTTCCGGACCGAAGGGATAACCCAAAAGAGTCATCCTGTGCAAAAACGGGAATTAATTCCGCCGGGCACCGTAACGGCGTCCACGAGCTTCAGCTCTCGCCCCGGAACATCATCTCCGTGATGGTGAAATCGTCGGTCAGCGCAGTGTCGCCTCGGAACTCCGTCACCGACTGTTCAATGGCCACCAGCCCCTGCTGACAGCACAGTTCCAGTCTGTCCGTACCAAAGAATTCGCCCTCGCAATTTTCCGCCTCGGTTACGCCGTCGGTGACCAGTAGTAGGCGATCGCCGGGTTTCATCTGCAGGGTCGATCCCTGGAACTCTGCGCCCGGAACCAGGCCAACCGGCAGATTGCCTTCTTCCAACTTGGTGACTTTGTCATCCGAGACCAGCAGTGGCGGCACATGGCCGCAGTTGATCAGCTCAAGCTGCCCGTTGTTGTAAAGGCGCGCGATAACCAAGGTCGCGTATTTCTGGCCACCGACCTTCTCGCACAGGAAGCGGTTGACCGCAACCATCATCTCGGGCAGCGCGGAGTCCCGCGATAGCTGCGAATACAGCATTCCCTGCAGGATGGAGGCGACAACAGCGGCGGAAACGCCTTTTCCGGAAACGTCGGCCACGATCAGCGACAGGCATTTCTCGGTGTAGACCAAATCGAAAAAATCACCGCCGATGTCTTTGCAGGCGTAGCTAACAGCGCTGACCTTGGCGAACGGCACTTCCGGGACGGTCACCGTCATCAGCCGCTGCTGAATCTCGGCTGCGATGGATAGCTCCTGCCGGTAGCGCTTGGCAGCATCCTCGGCTTGCACCAGAGACGCGTTCTCGACCAGGGTGGCGGCGCCGTTGGCGATGGTGCGCAGGATGTCATGGCTCACCGACGACAGTTTGCCTGAGAGGAAATGGGCGTCGAGATACAGCACGCCTTGGACATTGTTGTGCTCGCCCGCCTTGGTGTCCTCCTTGGCCTTGTCCTGGATAACCGTCTTGCGCAGTGGAATGCAGATGACGCTGTGAAGATTGTGGGCGACCACGCTCTCCCGTCCCGCCAGTTTGCCGGTATCGTCGGTATCGGTAACCAGAAATTCCGAAGCGCTGTTGGCGGCGTCGCGCAAAACGGAGCGCGAGATGGTGCTGTCGTCCGTGATGCTTTCGCCGTTCTTGTTGCGACCGGCGGCCAGGCGAAGTTCGCCATCCGGGTCGCGGAGAAAGACAAACCCGCGTTCGGCCAGCGTCAGGCGTAAAGCCGCTTCCAGCAAGGTCTGAAGCACATCGTCGAGGACGCCAACCGTGTTCAGCTTGCGCGCCGCCTCCAGGAAGACGTTGAGCATCTCGAGGTCGGAGCCGGCGCCGCTGGCCGGTTTCCAGGTGGAGAATTGGCTCAGAAATTGCTGCGCCGCGCTTGAGGGAGAGCGATCGGGACTGAACAGGACGTAAGCCGCCCCTTGTACCCCGAACTCGATGTGATCATTGCGGCCCAGCCGACGGCGGTTGACCCGCTCTCCGTTGACGAAGGTTCCGTGGCGGCTGCCCTGGTCGACAATGTAGGTTCCATCGGTCTCGCGAAGGAAATGCGCGTGTTCCCGGGAAACACGGGGATCCGCCATCACCAGATCGCGATCCGTCCGTCGGCCGATCGTGAAAGGAAAGTGCTCGAGCACAATGGTGCGCCGGTCCGTGCCTTCCACCACCACCAGCACTGGTGGATCGCTGGTGGAGGTGCCATCGGGTTTGCGCGTCCACATGCCTGTAGCGGCCATCCGGCGTGTCTCCTCAAAGTTGGCCTGGCGGAGAAGTTGTTCCGCGCAGCTGTTGCTAAAACTATAGCCCAAGTGGGCGAGGGCATCCACTGTTGTTGGCTGGCATGCGCGCACTGGGCCGATTCTGGCCGCCGCTCCGCCTCTACTTTCCATCCACGATTCCCGGCTTTCGTCGTAAACTGTTTGCCATATCCTGCCGTGCAACCAGTTCAAGGAGAGACTAGTGAAAGCTCAGACCCGCGGTATCTTCGGAGTTCTTTCGGTTGTTGTGCTGCTGTTTTTCTGCTCAGCGGTGGCGCAAGTGCCGCAGCTTACGCCGTTTTCTGCCGACATCCAGGTCACCTCGACTCGCATGCCGAACGCCTCGCACGACATGAACGGCAAGATGTACGTCGATCGCAACCATATGCGTATTGAAATGAATGGCGGACCCCAGGGCGGGGCTATTATGATCAGCAATCTCACCACCAAAACGACCGACACCCTGCTCCCGGCGCAACACATGTATATGGAATTCAACGCCAGCCAGATGCAAGGCGGGCTTGGCGTGCCGAAAATCAAGTCATTCCCCGATCCCAACAATCCCTGCGCCAATCAGGAGGGAGTCACCTGCAAGAATCTCGGAGTCGAGCAGGTCGGCGGGCGCAGTTGCGTTCACTGGCAGATCACCGACAAGAATGGCAAGGTGGGCAACGTCTGGATCGACCAGAAGCTCCACTTTCCCATCAAGGCTGCGGACAACGACTCGACGTGGGAGCTGACTAACATTCAGGAAGGTCAGCCGGCCGCAAGTCTGTTTCAGGTTCCTGCCGGCTATCAAAAGATGGATATGGGAGGCATGATGCAAGGCATGCGTCCTCCGCAACAATAAACGCGGAGAAGCCGCACGACCCTCGACGGCCCTACTATGCCCGAAGCGTCGCAAGCCGCCGGATGCCTGACCGAGTCAGTTCGATTGCGTTCACACACTGGTAATCTCATGGTAACCGTTGCCCGCCAGCCGAAGTTAACGGGCTCGTCCAACACCCGCAGCGTACTGGCGGATTCACCCGCACGCTTCCTGCTTCTGAGTTTTGTGCTGATCGTTGCGGTCCTCGCAGTTTATTGGCCGGTACACACTCATCCGTTCATGCCTGCGGACGACAACTTCTATGTTGTCGATAACGTTTACACCCACCAGGGCTTGCGTTGGGTAACCGTGAAATGGGCGTTTACCG
>JASHXK010000390.1 GCA_030043575.1 Terriglobales bacterium | reverse complement strand
CGCGCGCCATGCTCTCTGAAATCACTGCCCAGAAGCGCGGGCTGCTGCAATCGCTTGATCCGCGAGTGCGCGTCGTCGGCTTGTTCGCGCTGGTGCTGGCGCTGACGCTATCGCGCAAGCTGAGCGCAGTTGCCGGATTGTTTGCCGCCGCGATCGTTATTGCGATACTCTCCCGGGTCAGCCTTCTAACGCTTGCCAAGCGTGTGTGGCTGATCGTGCTTGGCTTCACCGGCGTGATCGCACTTCCTGCCCTGTTCGTGACGCCGGGCCGGCCGATCGCCGCATTGGGCGCCGTGATGATCACGGAACAAGGTCTGCACACCGCCGCCCTGCTCATCCTGCGAGTGGAAACGGCCGTCACCTTCACCACGCTCCTCGTCTTATGTACGCCCTGGTCGCACGTCCTGAAAGCGCTTCGAACGCTGCGGCTGCCCAAGGAAGCCATTTTGATGCTGGCGATGACCTATCGCTACGTCTTTTTGCTGGTGGAGACGGCGATACAGATGTTCGAGTCACGCCGCAGCCGGACAGTGGGCGTTCTGAATCCAGCCGCGCAACGGCGCATGGCCGTGCGCACCGCCGGTGTCCTACTGAGTAAGAGCTTTGCCTTGAGCAACGAAGTTTACGGCGCCATGCAGTCGCGCGGATTCCGCGGCGATGTGCAAGTCCTTTCCGAGTGGCATCTCACAATGTGGGACTGCTTTGGCTTGTTGCTGTTCTCGACGCCCGCTGCCCTGGCAGTGTGGATGGGGCGATGACCGGTACGACTCCTCTTTTCGAGCTGCGCGACGTCTGCTTCGACTACGACGGCATTCCCGCGTTACGGAAACTTTCGCTCGAAATCAACCGCGGAGAGCGCCTGTCGCTGCTCGGCGCAAATGGTTCGGGCAAATCGACGCTACTGCGGCTTCTGGATGGTCTGTGTTCGCCATCGCAAGGCTCACTCCGGTTCGACGGGCAACAACTCACTCCCCAGCTTCTGCAGCGCGACAACTTCGCGCTTCCCTTCCGGCGGCGCGTGGCGCTGGTTTTCCAGAATCCCGATGTGCAGCTCTTCAACCCCACGGTGTTCGACGAGATTGCTTTCGCGCCCCTGCAGTTAGGCTGGTCGAAGGAACAGGTTGTATCGCGAGTCGAACAAACACTCGAATACATGCGGCTGACAACACTTAGTGACCGCCCGCCGTATCGCCTCTCCGGCGGCGAAAAGAAACGCGTCGCGCTGGCTTCAGTCCTCGTGCTCGATCCTGAAGTGCTATTGCTGGATGAGCCGACGGCGACACTCGATCCGCGTAGTCAGAGCCAGATCATCGATCTTATCCAGGACTGGAAAGGCTCGTCGAAGACCGTGGTCTCGGCGACTCACCAGTTGGAGATCGTGGAAGACATCGCCGATCGCGTAATTGTATTAGAAGATGGGAATGTTGCAGCGATGGGATCTCCGGCAGAGATCTTGTCGAACCATGAATTGTTGCTGCGAGCAAATCTAGTGCACTCACACCGGCACTCCCACAATGGGGTAGTTCACTCGCATCCCCATGTTCACTCGCACTCCAAACACGAACACTAAGGCGGCTCGCCGACCAGGCGGCTGAAAAACATCATTGAAGAATGCGATTTCTCAGTTTTCAGCAGCCGTGCCGGCCTCAACATACGCGGCCGATCGTTTCAATTCGTCTGCCGAGATGCCGCACTTCAGAGAATTCGGGTCGCAGCATACATCCTGCGAACCGGCGGTGCCATGCGAACTCGGCATGCAGGAAGTTGCAGGCATCTGCTTGCTCTCAAACCAGCTAAGCACCGCCGGCACTTCGCCCTGCGATGTCTCCAGCAAAACTGCAGGATAGATGGACTGCGTCATCATGTCCTGCGGAGCAGACCCGAGAACGGTATCAGTGACCAGAACCTTGTCCGTGCTATTTGCGTCTTTACCAAACAAAACGAGCGCCCGGTATTTGCGAGATTTGCCCTGAAAGGAAACCGTAACGTTGAACATGGCGTAACGCTGGAAGTCGTCGGTAGGCTGGTTGACCGCTAACACCTCGGCCAACGTGGCATTCACGGTCGGCTGCCCACCGCCGGACCCTGGCAACCATTCAGGTATACCCAGGCCAGTCTCCTCAGTTAACTTACCGTGCTCCTTAAAACTTGTGTGAGTGCCGCTGATCGACATGACGCTCTCGCCGTTTGGCAGCGTGACCAGATCGTGAATGTCGCGCTGCACGATCTCGGAGACGTTGCCGACGGTGAAGCCGCTGAGCGTGATGCGCAGGTCATTATTCTCCAGAGCGTTATTCAGCGCGGGCGTGTCCAGCTTGCGGTGCTTCTGGTGGACGGACTGCTCCACGGTCTGCACTTGTACGGCGAAGATGATCTTGGCATAAGCCATCCTCACGGCACGTTCTTCCGGCGACATGTTGTTATCGGCGGCAAGGGCAATGGACGAAGACAGCAACCCTGCACCGCATAGGGCAACCCGAAGAAGTGGCTTCATACGGCCCCCTCAGTAAGCGAATTATGTGCCCACGTTTGGGGGAAAGCAACCCCCTCTTTGGTTGCGGGGACCAGCTCTCGAAATCCTGCTTAGCCGTCTGAATGCCTTGCCCCGACTGACTCACGGAATGAGCGTGCTGGAGCTGGCTGGCGTGAACGGCTCTGTCGCTGGTTGCGGATTTGTGTCAGCCGCGGCGGAAAAGGCAGGATACTTCGCCTCTGGATAGATTCCGGCCAGCAGCAGGATGCCGGCGAGCGTGACCAGCAGATCGAAGACGCTGGCCTCAGGTCCGACGCTACCACCGCTCAGCCATTTCGATCCCATCAAGGTTGCCTTCAACATGTGTCCGGTGGCATGAATGCCGCTGTTGGGAGTGGAATAGAAGAAGCTTTCGCCCCAGTCGAAGGCCATGTGCCATCCGATGGCAAACCAGAGGTTGCCGGTGCGGCGCAGCGCGACACAAAGGAAGAGTGCGATCAGGACAATCTCAACCGCGCCCATCCAGTTTTCTCCTGGATTACCGAGATGCAGTCCGGCAAAGATGACACAGGTAATACCGGCCGCCGGCCAGAAACCCATCCCCGTCGTGAGCGTGTACTGGATGTAGCCGCGAAAGGTGAACTCTTCGAAGAACCCAACCACCAGGAAAGCCAGCGCCCACAGCAATCCATACTTGATAATGTTCGCGGGCGACAGCGCTAGCCCGCCAAAGGAATACGCCCCGCTGCCCGCCATCATGCCGACGATGACCGACAGCATGACAAAACCCCACAGTGCGCCAGTCCAGAACTGCTTGCCGAAGGCGAAGCGAAATGGAAGACCGTAGTCGGCAAGGCTGCGGCGCTCGAAGCGTCCTATGACGGCGGTAGCGAGTAGAACGATGCCGAAGGCGGCTACTTCGCTAATGATCACGTTGCGAGCGGAAAAATCGGTCCCCAGGTTGCCGATGATCTTGCTCAGCGGGAAAACCAGGGCGAAGCGTATGGCCACCAGCAGCGCGGTAAAGATGAGCAGTCGCCAGCCCGCGCGCACGCCATGCGAACCAATAAAGACCAGCCGAAGTTGGCTATTACCGGAGGGAACGGACGTCAATTCCGATTCAGGCATGTATCTCCTCGCAGCTTAAGACGAGCGCCGAAGAGAAACGGTTCCCCCGTGGTGGCCAATTTGCCAATTAACCGGGTACGACCCTCCTGCCAGGCAACTGCACGCTGGCGCACTTTCACCTGGGGCGCCTCCCTTGCCCCATAATGTCCAATACCTGCCTTTGCGTGCGGTTGGCAAAGAATCATGTTGTGCCGATCCTGATTTACCCGCATAATGCCATTACCCCCAAATTTGAGCAGTTTGCAAGCGCCATTTCCTGTCGTAATGGGCCAACTTATGCGCAGAGGTTGTTGTCTGCCTCGGCAAATTTCATCGCAAAGGAGCAATAGGTCTCAATGAAA
>JASHXK010000389.1 GCA_030043575.1 Terriglobales bacterium | reverse complement strand
GACGCCCTGCATCAGCAGCCGTACCTCGGGCGCTTTTTCCACGCCGTCGATGAGCACGGGCCCGACAGCGCTCCTTATGTCGTGCTCAGCTACAGCTATTGGCACAGTCACTTTCAGGAAGATCGCGACGTCATCGGCCGCGTCATCCAGGTTGACAAGCATCCCTTCACCATCATCGGCGTCGCGCCGGCTGGCTTTCACGGCACTATTCTGTTTTTCAATCCCGACTTCTTTGTGCCGATCGTCAATCAGGGATCGATCGGTCATAACAATCTGAACAAGCGTGGCAGCCGCTGGCTCTTCATGGTCCTGGGGCATTTGAAGCCCGGAGTCAGCAACCCGCAGGCGGTCGCCGACCTGAGTTCCATCGCCTCGTATTTGGCGAAAACCTATCCCAAAGACGACGGCAAGCTACAACTGTCAATCGCCCATCCCGGCCTCTACGGCGACTTTCTGGAGCGCCCGGCGCGCGCCTTCATGTCTGCCTTGATGCTGCTGGCGATTTTGATTCTGCTGGCCGCCTGCGCCAACCTAGGTAGCCTGTTCGCCGCGCGTGCCGCCGATCGCTCCCGCGAGATGGCTCTGCGTCTCGCTCTCGGCTCCACGCGCAGTCGCATCCTGCGCGCACTTCTCACCGAAGCCATGCTGATCTCGCTCATCGGCGGTGCCATCGGGTTATGGGGCAGCGTCGCGCTGTTGCGCGCGATGAGCGTCTGGGAGCCGATGCCGCGCTATCCCATTTACATGCCGGTGAATCCCGATGCCCATGTCTACGCCGTCGCCGTGCTCTTGACCATCATCAGCGGCTTCCTCTTTGGCGCAGTCCCGGTGCGGCAGGTTCTCCGCACCAATCCGTACGAAATCGTCAAGTCGGGTTCGATCGTCAGCGTTGGGCGGCGGATCACTGTGCGCGACGTTTTGCTGGTCGTGCAGATCTCCCTCTGTGCCGTGCTGGTCACCTCCTCCTTCGTTGCCGTGCGCGGAATGGCACGGACGTTGCACAACAATTTTGGCTTCGCGGTCGACAACGTGATGCTGGCCGATACCGACCTCCAGATGGCTGGTTATAGTAACGACCAGGCGTTTCCCATGCAGAAGCGCATGATCGACGCTCTCGCCGCAATTCCCGGTGTCGACTCCGTCGGCTTATCCGACGGCTTGCCGCTGGCTGAAGGCAACAGTGACTCTAATGTCTTCCGCGACGACACTCCGGACTTGGCTTCCGCCAACGCCGTCGCCGATGCCAACCTGTATCGCATCACGCCGGAATATTTCCGCGCCGCCGGCACCCTGCTGCTCGCAGGTCGAGGTTTTACCTGGCACGACGACAAGAACTCGCCACGCGTGGCCGTCGTCAATCGCGAGTTTGCTCGCCGGCTCCTCGGCCCGCCCGATCATGCTATCGGCGGTCACTTCAAGATGCCCGACGGAACCCGCGTCGAGGTGGTCGGCATCGCCGAAGACGGCAAATACAACGGCCTCACCGAAGATCCCCAGCCCTCGATGTTTCTTCCCATCCTGCAATGGCCCACCAGCGCGGTCTGGCTGGTGGTGCACTCGCAGCTCGATCCGCAGCAGTTAGCGCCCATCCTCCGCAGCAGGCTGCGCGAGCTAGATTCCGGACTGCCTGTCTCTATTCAGACCCGTCGCAAAGCGATGGACATCGCGCTCTTCGGGCCGCACATGGCGACGATCTCGCTCGGCGTGATGGGCGTGATGGGCGCGATGCTGGCGATCACCGGCATCTTCGGTATGGCCGCTTATTCCGTCAGCAAGCGGCTGCGCGAGCTGGGCATTCGCATCGCGCTCGGCGCACAGCGCAGGGAGGTGCTGCAAGCCGCGCTGGGACGGGCTTTCAAGTTGCTGGTCTTCGGCTCGGGCGCAGGATTAATTCTCGGCATTCTCGCCAGCCGCGTGCTGGCCTATGTCGTCTATCAGGCGACGCCGCGTGACCCGCTGGTGCTGGCCGGTGCGGTTCTGGCCATGCTGCTGCTCGGTCTTATCGCCACCTGGATTCCGGCGCGGCGCGCGCTCAAGGTCGATCCGCTGGTGCTGCTGCGTGTGGAATAGACTCTCTGGGTGCCCCAGGTCTCGCGGTTTTCGAGACCTGGGAGTCCGACCAACTCCTATGCAACACCCAGTCAAGTGCCTGACTCTCGCTATCGCAATCTGTGCGCTCGCCGCCTCCGCCAGCGTTCCACCTCAGGCAAATACATCGAACGCTCTCGAACTCTCCATCGCCGCTCCTGACGAACTGAACTCTGCTCTCACTGAGCTGGCTCGCCATTTCGAGCAGAAAACCGGCAACCGCATCCGCTTTACGTTCGCTGACTCAGCGAGCCTATTGGCACAGATCCGCAACGGCGCGACGTTCGATGCAGTCTTTCTTTCCGATATGCAAGACATCCATCACCTCGCGGCTTCCGGCGTCGTCACGTCCAGCTCGATCACCGAATATGCCCGCGACACCATGGTCCTGTGTTTCTCCCCCGGAGTCCGCATCGATCCGCGCCCCGGCAATCCACTGTTGCTCCTCACCGACAAGAGCATTCCGCGCGTCGCGATCGCCGATCCGGACCATAACGCCTTCGGCAAAGCTACCGTGCAGGCTCTCACTTCGATTCATATCTACGATCCGATGGTACGAAGAAAGCTGGTGATTGGCGACACCGTTGCGGAAGTCGCCGAGCTTCTGCAGAAAGGTAACGCCGATGTTGCCGTACTT
>JASHXK010000388.1 GCA_030043575.1 Terriglobales bacterium | reverse complement strand
TTTCTTTAACCGCTTCTTCGGCGGGCAGCCGGGTCAAGGCGGTCAGGGCGGACAATTCGGCGGGGCGCCGGATATGCGCGAGCGCTCGCTGGGATCGGGCGTGATCGTCGATCCCAAAGGCTACATCCTTACCAACAACCACGTAGTCGAGAAGGCCGACAAGATTCGGGTTAACCTGATGGGCGATCCCGAGACCGTGACCTACACCGCGACCGTGATCGGCACCGATGCCGAAACCGACCTGGCGGTGATCAAGATCGACGCCAAAAAGCCGCTGCCCGCGGCCAAGCTGGGCAACTCCGACAGCATGCAGGTCGGCGACTGGGTGCTGGCCATCGGCAGCCCCTTCGGCCTGAACGAAACCGTGACCGCCGGCATCGTCTCGGCGATTGGTCGCAACATCGTCCCCAACCGGCAGTTCGAATCCTTCATCCAGACCGACGCCGCCATTAATCCCGGCAACTCGGGCGGGCCGCTGGTCAACATGAACGGCGAAGTTATCGGCATCAACACCGCCATCTACACCAGCGGCGGCGGCTATCAGGGCGTCGGTTTCGCCATGCCGTCCAACACCGTCGTCAACGTCTACAACCAGCTCATCGGACCCGATCACAAGGTTTCCCGCGGCTCCATCGGCGTGCAATTCAATGCCGTGCCCAATCCCGCGGTGGCTCGCGTCTATGGCGTTAACAGCGGCGTCACCATCGCCAGCATTACGCCGAACGGTCCTGCCGAAAAAGCGGGATTAAAGACCGGCGACACCATCATCTCGGTCAACGGCAAGCCGGTGAAGAATGGCGATGAACTGGTGGCTGACATTTCCGCTCTGAAGCCCGGCACGCAGGCGAAGATCGGATACATCCGCAGCGGCAAGGAGCAGACTGTCGAGCTGACCATTGCCGATCGTTCCAAGATCTTTGCCAGCCGGCTGGGCGGCGAAGAAGCGCAGGGCGAAGAAGGCCAGCCTCAGGAAAGCAAGTTCGGCATCACCGTCAAGGGCATAACGCAGGATCTGGCCAATCGCTATCAGCTGCCTAATACCAAGGGTGTGATTGTTCAGGATGTTAAGCCCGATGGCTTCGGCGATACCGCCGGACTCAGCCGCGGCGACGTCATTCTGGAGATCAACAAGCAAGCGGTGAACAACGAGGACGATTTCCGTCGCATCGAGTCGCAGACCAAGAGCGGCCAGGATGTGGTGTTCCTGGTGCGGCCACGCGGCACGCGCGACAACTCGACGGTGTTCATGGGCGGCACGCTACCGTAATAAGAGGCTGTCATCCTGAGCGAGGTGCCCCAGGTTCGCCCATCTTTTGGGCCAACCTGGGCCCTCGAAAGGTCCTCGACGATCGTCGGGTGTTAACTCCCTAGCAATCTCGCGGCAACAGAGGCGCATCCCACGGAAGCGATGGCCGATCGCCGCTCTGTTCCGTTTCGGGAACAATGTTTTCAAACTGGGAACCGGGTGCTTTTTCTGGTTCCCAAATCGGCTGCGCCTTATTTAGAATGGGCAGTCATTTGCAGCTCCCCTATGTGGTGACAGAGAGGTGGTCGTTGCCTAGCGGAACACGTGCATTCCAAATCGCCGGCGTATTTCTGGTGTCGCTGTCGCTGGCCGCTTGGGCCACCGCCAGCACCTCAACCAAATCGAAGACCACCAAGCACGCGCAGCTTTCCAGCACGCATCATAGTTCGGCCAGCCATCATTCCTCCAAGCGTGCAGTAAAGACGGCGTCGCGCTCTCACGGTCAGCACATCATCGATCAGGATCGAACGGTCGCGATCCAGACCGCGCTCATCCGCGAGCACTACCTCACGGGCGAGCCCACCGGCGTCTGGGACCAGCCGTCGAAGGACGCGATGCTGCGCTACCAGGCCGCCAACGGCTGGCAGACCAAGATCACGCCTGACTCCCGCGCGCTCATCAAGCTGGGACTGGGACCGGATCACACCGGACTGCTGAATCCCGAGACCGCCAGTTTCCCGTCGCCGCATGAGCTGGGCGTTGACAACCAGACGCAGCCCGGCGGCGCGACTGACAACCAATAGCCACAGAACAGGTCAAGTCGAGTGAGGCGCGGGCAACCGCGCCGTTGGCTTTTGGGGAACCGCTTTTGGCTTTCTCGCTCTTCGCCCTTTTGCTCTTGCGTCTAAGCCTAGCCTTCGATCTCCTGCTTCGGACGCTCCTTATCCAACTGCGCCAACAGATCGTCCACCCGCGCCTCCAGGATGTTGCGGATCGAGCAGATGCCCAGCACCTTCCCCTGCTCGTCGACGATCGGCATGTGGCGATAATGCCGCTCCAGCATGACCTGCAGCGCTTCACTCGGCGTCGTCGCTTCCGTCGCCATCTCGACAATCGAACTCATCATTTCCCGTACCGGCGCGGCCCTGGGATCGCGTCCGCTGAGCGCGAACTTTGCCAGCACGTCGCGCTCGGTAAACATCCCCGCCACAATCCCGTGCTCGTCGATCACCGCTACCGCACCGACCGCCTTGTCGATCATCGTTTGTATCGCATCCTCGACGGTTGCCTCGACGGGCACTGTCGCCGGTCCCTCGTCACACCACTTCAGAAGACTCATAACCCTTGGAAATTCCTTTCGATGAGAAACTGCGAGCGTAGTTCGCCCCGCCACTGGCGTCAAGTGAGTTGAGCCCTCGTTGCCGAAGGCGGATAATCGCGATATGCTTTGCCGCCGCGTTCGCCTGCGATTGTTGATCGGCCTGACCGTCGCACTCTCTTCGCTCTCTCTGATGGCCAAAGACAAGGATTTTGTCGCGCCGCGCGCCGAGAACGCCAGCACCTATCCCAGCAAAGACGCGCATCCCACTGAAAAGGTCACCGCCGCCATCGATCTTTACAACACTCCACCTAAGGACGACATCTTCATCACGCCCTATAACCAGGAAGGCATTCTACCGGTCTTTCTCGTCATCAGTAACGACGGCGATCAGCCCATCACCGTTAACAATATGGAAGTGCAATTGGTCACGGGCCGGAACACCAAGCTGGACGGGCTGACTACCGATGACGTCTTCCGGCGCGTCGCGCACATCAGCGGTAGCAGCAGCGGTCCGGTGCGCGTCGGCCCCATCCCGCTGTCGGGAAACAAGAACAAGAAAGCACAGAAGGAATACGAAGAAATTCAGAATGCAAAGTTTGAAGCGCAGGCCGTTGAACCCCACACCACGAAGTCCGGTTTCATCTTCTTTGATATAGAAGGCGTCAAGCAGCCGCTGGACGGATCGCACATCTACCTCACCGGTGTGCGCGACGCCGGCGGCGCTGAGCTGATGTACTTCGAAATCCCCGTCATCCCATCCAATGCCGCCACCAGCGCGCGATGAGGCCCCGCAGGTTGACAGGCGGCGATCTAAGAATCAGAGGATGGGAGTCGCAACGAGCGAGCGTCGTAGGCGCGAAACCGGAGAGCCCCGCCCTTCAGGGCAGGGTAACCGTCAAAAATGGATTTCAGTCCCCTAGGGACGGCACAAGCCCCTTCAGGGGCGACACAACCTTCCCGCCCTTTTCCGCTTCACATTTTGAGTTGCCGAACTGAACAAGCGCTAAAGGAGAAAGATGCGTCCGTTATCCTGGATTGGTTTAGTCGTGCTCGTCCTCGGAATCCTGTCCTTTGTGGTCCTGGTGCCGCACAACAAAACTCACGAATTGAAGGCCGGAGACGCTTCCGTCGACATCACCACCCACCACAATGAAAAGCTGCCTCCCGTAGTCGGCGGCGTGCTGTGCGCCGCGGGAGCCGTGTTGTTGGTTGCCGGTGCGCGCAAGGCAACCGCCTGATCAAGGCTGTCGATCACCGTGTCGGCTTAGCAGGCGGCGGGACAGCCTGACGCTGTTCTTCCCGCGCCACCTGCTCGCGCAGATCGCGGATCACGATGGTCCACATCTGCACATTCGTGCGCAGCAGGATCTGTAAGTTCTGATCGCGCAGAAACTCGATCTCGCTGCTCATGTTGAGATTCAGACTATCCAACTTATTCAGATCGTCGCGCATTCGCGCCAGCTCGTCATTGCCTGAGCTCGGCGCATTCGGCGTCTGCGCCGCGTTGCGGGGCGCCGCACTCTGAGCCTGAATCGGCGCTGGTCGCTGCGCAAACGAGTTTGCCGGCAGCGCAAACGTTACCAGCATCACTAAGAAAATTTTCCGCACTGCACACCTGCTTCGCGCGATATTCGGAATTTGGCGTCCCAATCCGCCGCCATTCGCGTCGATTCAGTATGATCGGAATCAGCTCTTTTGAGGAGACGATTCCGTGCACCGAACGACACTTGGCGACTTCGAGCTGACCATCCTCTCCGACGGCACTTACCGCGCCGACGGCGGCGCCATGTTCGGCATCATTCCCAAAGTCATGTGGGAGAAGCGCGCCACGGCCGACGAGCGCAACACCATCGCGCTCGGTGTCAACTCGCTGCTCGTGCGCACCGGCAAGCACAACGTTCTGATCGAAACCGGTATCGGCAACAAGCTCAACGAAAAGACCCAAGCCATCTATCGCAATCAGGCCCTGTTGCTGCAGAGCTTCGAGCAGGCCAAGGTTTCGCCCGACGAGATCGACATCGTCATCAACACCCACTTGCACTTCGATCACTGCGGCTGGAACACGCACTACAAGCAGGGCAAGCCGGCCGCGACGTTTCCTCGCGCGACCTACTACGTGCAGGAGGGCGAACTGGAACATGCTCACGAGCAGCATGAACGCGACCGCGTCAGCTATATGACCGACAATTACGATCCCCTGCTCGCCAACGGACAGCTCAAGCTTCTGCGCGGCGACAGCGAAATCGTTCCCGGCATCTCGGTCAAGATCTACTCCGGACACACGCGCGACCTGCAGGTCGTCATGATCCGCAGCGGCCATAGGATTGCCGCCTATCCCAGCGATCTCATCTGCGATGCCAAACACCTCGATCCTACCTGGACGATAGGTTACGACCTCTATCCGCTGGAGAGCATCGCCAACAAACATCGCTTCTACCAGCAGGCGATTCCGCAGCACTGGCTTGTGGTATTTACCCACGATCACGAGTTGCCGTGGGGACACCTTGAAATCGGCGAAAAGGGCCGCCCGATGGCGCGGCCGATCGGGCAAAAGGTGGGCTGACTCGCGGCGCTAAAGAGCCATTTACGACTCCCGTTGCCCAGTCCTACTATGTGGGACATCCAATTCGACGATTAAGCGAGGCGGCGATGGGCAAAAAGAACAAGAAGGACAAGAAGAAGAACAGGCGCAGGGAAGAAGATGCGGTAGTGTCCGAGAAGGGCGGTTCCAGGCTCGACCTGCGCGCGGTTGAGATTCCCGATCGTCCCAAGCCCATGAAGCCCAGCGACATTCGCGAGCTGCGCGAAAGCCTGAACGCCAGTCAGACGCTGTTTGCGCGCCTGCTGAATGTTAGTTCGAATGCAGTGGAGAGTTGGGAGCAGGGCCTGCGCGAGCCGCGTCAGGCTACGCTGAAGCTGCTGCACATCGTCCGCAAGAATCCCGAGGTGCTGCTGAGCTCGTAACTAGTTCAGGTCGCAACCGCCGTTCATCATGCAGCAGTTGGATTGTCCGCAGCCCGCCGCCGGCGCGGCTGGGTGCCCGCCTTTGCTGACTGCAAAGGTCGAGAGCTGTTTCTCCAGCTTCTCCGTATGACACTTGGGACATTCCGGCGTCTGCTCTCCGAAGAGGATGGCTTCGAATTTGTGGCCACAAGTCTCGCAACGGTACTCGAAAATCGGCATGAACGCTCCCGTACTAACGACACGCGGCGCTGACCTCAGTCCATCCAGCCGCGATCGCTAGAAACATTATTATAGATGCAGGAGCCTGTGCCATCCCTGCAAACGATCAACCTGTCCTGAGTCCGGCGCGCTCCGCCGAAACCACACGCGCTCACGACTTCTTCGGCGAGCCCTTTCATCCGCGCCGGCCTTTCATCAGTGGACACGCGCAGACGATCGTCGGAAACTTCCTGCCGCGCCGCAATTTCCTCCCGCCGCCGGAAGAGCGTCTCTTCCGAGTGGAGCCCGAAGTTCAGGTGCTATGCCATTGCCATTGGCAAGCCGATCGCAGTTCGGCGATGACGCTGGTCATCGTGCACGGCCTGGAAGGCTCGAGCGAGTCGCAGTATGTCATCGGGACTGGAAGCAAGGCGTGGCTTGCGGGCATGAATGTCGTTCGCATGAACATGCGCAACTGCGGCGACACCGAACACCTCGGTCCCACGCTGTACAACTCCAGCATGTCGGGCGATGTCGGCGCCGTCGCGAAAACGCTGATCGCTGAAGATGGCCTCCAGAAGCTGGCCTTCGTCGGATATTCGATGGGCGGCAATCTGGTTCTCAAGCTTCTCGGCGAATGGGGGAGGAATGCACCGCCGGAAGTCAAAGCTGCGGTCGGGGTCTCGCCCGCGATCGATCTTGCGCCTTCCGCCGACGCACTCCACAATCGCGCCAACCGCGTTTACGAGTGGAAGTTTCTTCGCGGATTGCGGCGCCGCATCCTGCGCAAGGCCGCTCTCTTTCCCGACCGCTACGATGTGCGCCATCTGCGTGGCATGCGCAGCTTGCGCGACTTCGACGATCAAATCACTGCTCGCTACTCCGGATTTCGCGATGCGCAGGACTATTATCTCCGCGCCGCCGCCGCGCGTGTCGTCGCCCATATCGCGGTCCCAACGCTTGTCTTGCATGCGCTCGATGATCCTTTCATTCGCCTGTTGCCCGAGACTCGCGAAAAACTGCTGCACAATCCGCACGTCAGCTTCATCGCGACCACGCACGGCGGTCACTGCGCCTTTCTCGCCGCTGCCAATGGCTACGACGGCCGCTGGGCGGAGCGCCAGGCTATCGCCTTCATCCAGCGCATTGAAGCTGGCGAGCCGGTCGGCCTCCGTTCGAACTAGGGCACTATAACCCTCGCTCAGCGCCTGATCCCGAGCCGGTTTGCTTCTTCTTCAGTTTGGGGTAGAATGTGCCCCACCCGCTGTCCGCGTGTTCAGCTGCTTCACTCAAAAGGATCTCTCCGAACAGCAAACGAACGAGATCTGGTAGCCGTCATTAATCAGCGCAAGGTTGTTGCATGGGCGCAAGAAGGAAGTAGCGATTCGTCGTGGGCGTTACTTCGGGGATGCAGGCACATCGCAATTGTTATGGCTAGGTTGCACCTTCGAACTGTTGCTTGACGTCGCGCGAATTGAAGACAGCAGCTCAATGAATTGAGGTCCGGATCATGATTCCACAAGAGGCACGCGACACTTCCTCTGCCAAGCTCGACCAACTGGCCATCAATACCATTCGCACGCTGGCTATCGACGGCGTACAGAAGGCCAACTCCGGACATCCCGGCACGCCTCTGGGCGCCGCGCCTACCGCCTACGCTCTCTGGCAGCGCGTCCTGCGCTACGACCCCGCCGATCCCTGGTGGCCCAATCGCGACCGCTTTGTCCTATCGGCCGGGCACGCCTCGATGCTGCTCTACGCGCTGATTCATCTCACCGGCATCAAGGCGGCAAATGCCAGCTACGAGAAGCAGGATCGCCCGGCGGTGACCATCGACGACATCAAGACCTTTCGCCAGGCAGGCAGCCGCTGCCCCGGACATCCTGAGTACGGCTGGACCACAGGCGTCGAAGCTACCACCGGGCCGCTCGGACAAGGCGTCTCCAACAGTGTCGGCATAGCGATCGCGGGCGACTGGCTCGCGGCAACTTACAACCGTCCCGGCTACGACCTCTTCAACTTCAATGTTTACGCGCTGTGCGGCGATGGCTGCCTGATGGAAGGTGTGGCCAGCGAAGCCGCATCCCTGGCCGGTCATCTCAAGCTCTCCCACCTGTGCTGGATCTACGACTGCAATCACGTCACCATCGAGGGCCATACCGACCTGGCTTTCACCGAAGACGTGGCGACGCGCTTCGTGGGATACGGCTGGGAGGTCGCGCGCGTCAGCGATCCCAACGACATCGAGCTGGTGGAGCGCGCGCTCAAGCGCTTCCATGACACCAAAGACCGTCCCACGCTGATTATCGTGCACAGCCACATCGGCTATGGCGCGCCCCACAAGCAAGATACCTCCGCCGCGCATGGCGAGCCGCTGGGCCCGGAAGAAGTTCGTCTGACCAAGGAATTCTTCGGCTTCAATCCTGACGAGTCGTTCGTGGTTCCGGCCGGGGTGCGCGAGCACTTCGCTTCGAATCTGGGTGCGCGGGGCTCGAAATTGAGCGGCGAGTGGCGTGCGCTGTTCGGGCGCTACAAGGCTCAGTATCCCGATCTGGCCGACAACATCGAGCGCATGAACAACCGCGATCTACCCGCGGATTGGCAGAAGGCGTTGCCCAGCTTTCCGGCGAGTGCAGGTGGCATGTCGACGCGCGATGCCTCGGGCAAGGTTCTGAACGCGCTGGCGCAAAAGATCCCTTGGTTGCTCGGCGGCGCGGCGGATTTGTATCCCAGCACCAAGACGCGCCTCGAGTTCGAGTTCGCTGGCGACTTCCAGGCTAACCAGCTCGGCAACCACAAAGGCCGTAACTTCCATTTCGGCATTCGCGAGCATGCGATGTGCGCCGTCGTCAACGGCATGGTGCTCACCGGCCTGCGCGCCTTCGGTTCCGGCTTCCTGATTTTCACCGACTACGCGCGCGGCTCCATTCGCTTGTCTTCGCTGATGGAAATTCCGGCGCTGCACATCTGGACGCATGACACCATTAGCCTCGGCGAGGATGGTCCAACCCATCAGCCCATCGAGCAGCTGGTTTCGTTGCGTGCGGTACCCGGCATGATCGTCATTCGACCCGCCGATGCGAACGAAATGGTGGAGGCTTATCGCGTGGCGATGTCGACCAAGGATCATCCTTGCGAGATCATCTGCAGCCGGCAAGCGCTGCCGATTTACGATCGCACCAAGTTCGCCGCTGCGAGCGGCCTGGCAAAGGGCGCGTACGTCATGGCCGACGCTCCCGACGGCAAGCCGGATGTAATCCTGATCGGCTGCGGCAGCGAAGTCGGGCTTTGTGTCCAGGCATGGGAAAAGCTGACCGCCGCGGGTATCAAGAGCCGCGTGGTCAGTATGCCGTCATGGGCGCTGTTCGATCACCAGGACCAGGCCTATCGCGACAGTGTGCTGCCGCCAGCGGTCGGTGCGCGCGTCACGGTTGAGGAGGCGTCGCCGGTGGGATGGGATCGTTACGCCGGACGCACTGGAGTCGTCCTCGGCATGCGCACCTTCGGCATGTCAGCACCCATGAAGGTTGTGATGGAACACTTTGGATTCACCGCCGACCATGTCGTCGCGGCGGCAAAAGAAGCGATCGCGAACTCGAAGTAAGAGAACCGCCGTTCGCTCTTCGCTCTTGGCTTTTCGGTTTTCAGCGCGCGTCGCAGCACAGGGGACACTATGTCAAACGGAATGTCGGATGCATTTGTATTTTTTGGAGCCACAGGCGATCTTGCCTACAAGCAGATTTTCCCATCGCTGCAGGACCTGATTCGCTATGAGGGATTCAACGTCCCCATCATCGGGGTAGCCAAAGCCGGCTGGAATCTTGACCAGCTGAAGGCTCGCGCCAAGGACAGTCTGGAGAATCACGGCGGGCTGGAGCAGGCAGCCTTCGAGAAAATGAACAGCCTGCTGCGGTACGTCGACGGCGACTACGGCGACGCGGCTACCTTCACCGAGTTGCGCAAGCAACTAGGCGACGCCAAGGCGCCGCTGCATTATCTGGCCGTTCCGCCCAGCTTGTTCGGAACGGTCGCCAAGGGACTCGCCGATTCCGGCTGCGCTGCCAACGCCCGCGTGGTCGTGGAAAAGCCCTTCGGCCACAATCTTCCGACCGCCAGAGCGCTCAATCGCACGCTCCATCAGTTCTTTCCAGAAGAGAACATCTACCGCATCGACCATTACCTCGGCAAAGAGCCAGTGCAGAACATTCTCTACACGCGCTTCGCCAACCCGATCTTCGAGCCTATCTGGAATCGCGAATACGTCCGCAGCATCCAGATCACCATGGCCGAGAGCTTCGGCGTGAGCGATCGCGGTAAGTTCTACGACGAGACCGGCGCGCTGCGCGACGTGGTGCAGAATCACATGCTGCAGGTACTGGCCAACCTCACTATGGGTCCGCCCACCGGCGAAGATCATGAAGCGGATCGTGATCAGAAGGCTGCGCTGCTTAAAGCGGTACGCCCGCTTACGCCCGAGTGCGTTGTGCGCGGTCAATATAACGGCTACAAGCAAGTCGACGGCGTCGCTCCCGGCTCCACGGTGGAGACCTTCATTGCAGTGAGGCTAACCATCGACACCTGGCGCTGGGCAGGCGTTCCCATCTATATTCGTGCCGGCAAAGTCTTGCCGGTAACCTGCATGGAAGCCGTGGTGGAGTTCAAGCGTCCGCCACGCGAAACCTTCCACGAGGTGGTTCCGCTGCGCTCCTCGCACATGCGGATGCGTGTCAGTCCCGACATCAGCATCGGCTTAGGAGTTCGAGTGAAGGTTCCCGGCGAGCGCATGGTAGGTCAGGACGTCGAACTAAGTCTGAAGAGTCATGCCACCGACGACATGCCTCCGTACCAGCGACTGCTGGGCGACGCCATGCGCGGCAATGGCGAGCTGTTCGCGCGGCAGGATCTTGTGGAAGCGCAGTGGCGCATTGTGCAGCCGATTCTGGATAATGTGACGCCCGTGTACACCTATGAGCCGGGCTCCTGGGGTCCGGACGAGACCAACCAGCTTATCGGCGCCGATGGTCCCTGGATCAATCCCATGACGCCACAGGAAGAGAGTCGATCGCAGGCCGCGAGCAAGGGATAAATGAGCGCGAAGAACGTGAAAACCAAAGTGCGGACAGAATCGGGCAAAACGCATGACCTGGTGTTTCTGTTCGACGTCGACAACACCCTGCTCGACAACGACCGCATGCAGAACGATCTTTTTCGTCACATGCAGCGCGAGTTCGGCAAGCAGGCGCGTGATCGCTATCTGGCCATCTTCGAACAGCTGCGCAGCGAGCTGGGGTATGCGGATTATCTCGGCGCCCTGGAGCGCTATCGTATCGAAAATCTGCACGATCCGCGTTTGCTGCACGTAGCCAATTGGCTGGTGGATTATCCCTTCGGCGATCGCGTGTATCCCCACGCGTTCCAGGTCATCCAACGGGTAAGGCGCTGGGGGCAAGTCGCCATCTTGTCGGATGGAGACGCCGTGTTCCAGCCGCGCAAGGTAGAACGTTCTGGTCTCTGGGAGGCTTTCGGCGGCCACGTGCTTATCTTCATCCACAAGGAACAGGAACTGGCCGCGGTGGAACATTTCTTCCCTGCCAGGCATTACGTGATGTTCGACGACAAACTGCGGCTCCTGCAGGCCATCAAGGATGTGTGGCAACATCGCGTTACCACGGTTTTTGTACAGCAAGGTCACTACGCGCGAGACAAGAAGGGGAATGCAAAATATCGCCCGGCCGACATCAGCGTTCGGCGCATCGCCGATCTGCTCGACATCAAACGAGAAACATTTCCGGGAGTAGCGTAAGGAGGCTCCGATGAAAGCGACCCAGCAACTGCACGACCTCGGTCAGAGCCTGTGGCTCGACAACATCACGCGCGACATGCTCGATAACGGCACGCTCAAGCGTTACATCGACGATCTGTCCGTTACCGGCCTGACTTCCAACCCGACGATCTTCGATCACGCCATGACCCACGGCCACGCCTACGACAACGACATGGCGAAACTGCTGTCCAGCGGGCTGTCCACGGAAGATGCTTTCTTCGAGATGGCCATCGCCGATCTTCGCCGCGCCGCGGACTTATTCGCTCCCATTCACCAGCGCACTGCAACTGTTGACGGCTGGGTCTCATTGGAGGTTTCGCCCTTGCTGGCATACGACGCCAAGACGACCGTGCAGGTCGCCAAGGCGCTGCACCAGAAGGCGGACCGTCGCAATTTGTTTATTAAGATTCCCGGTACGCCCGAGGGAAGAACTGCAATCGAAGAAGCGATCTTTGCCGGGGTTTCCGTCAATGTGACGCTGCTCTTCAATCGCGAGCACTATCTGGGAGCGGCGGATGCCTACATGAAGGGTTTGGAGCGTCGCGTTCAGGCCGGCCTCAGCCCCGACGTTCGCTCGGTCGCTTCGCTCTTCGTCAGCCGCTGGGACAAGGCCACAATGGATAAAGTTACCGCCAACCTGCGCGACAAGTTGGGGCCGGCGATCGGTGCGCAGGCCTATAAGGCTTATCGCGATGTTCTGGAGTCGGACCGTTGGCAGCGGTTAGCCAATGTGGGCGCGCGCGCACAGCGGTTGCTCTTCGCCAGTACCGGAACAAAGGACCCCAAGGCTTCCGATGTCCTGTACATCGGCGCGCTGGCCGCGCCCAACACCGTCGACACCATGCCGGAAGAAACTTTGCTGGCCTTTGGCGAGCATGGAAGCGTCGGCAAGCCGGTTCCGCGCGACGGCGGTGATTGCGAGCAGACATTGTCTGCGTTCACCAAGGCAGGCGTCGATCTGGCGAAGCTTGGCGCGGATCTGCAGTCGGAGGGCGCGTCATCGTTCGACGATTCTTGGAAGGACCTGCTGAGCTCGATTGAGAACAAGAGCAAGGCGTTGAAATAAGCCGCGAATCCGCGAGCCGCCGAGAAAGGACATTTCATGCCGGAAGCCAAGATGACCACCCAGCGACCGATCGACACTGCAGCCTGGAAAGCCCTCCAGAGCCACTACGAGAAAATCAAAAACGTCCAGCTGCGGCAGCTTTTTGCCGATGACCCACAACGTGGGACACGGCTTACCGCTGAAGGCGCGGGCCTATTTCTCGACTATTCCAAGAACCGCGTCACTGATGAGACGATCAGCCTGCTGCTCCAGCTTGCCCGCGAGCGCGGCGTGGAAGAGCGGCGTGACGCCATGTTTCGCGGCGAGAAGATCAACATCACCGAAAAGCGCGCCGTCTTGCACGTCGCGCTTCGCGCTCCCAAAGGCACAAGGATCGAAGTCGATGGGAAAGACGTTGTCGCCGATGTTCATGCCGTGCTCGACAAGATGGCTGCTTTCTCCAAGCGTGTGCGCAGTGGCGAATGGAAAGGGCACACCGGCAAGCCGATCAAGAACGTCATCAACATCGGCATC
>JASHXK010000387.1 GCA_030043575.1 Terriglobales bacterium | reverse complement strand
AAGACCTTCAACATCGCGACCGGGCATCGTTTCAGTCTCAATGAGACAGTTGAGTTGCTGAAACCGCTGACCGGTTTTACTGGAGAGCCAATCTATGCCCCCGAGCGCGCCGGCGACATTAAACATTCCCTGGCCGACATCTCGCAGGCGCAGGGGAAATTGAAGTATCAGCCCTCGGTAGATTTCAAGGAAGGTCTACGGCGGACGGTAGAGTGGTATCGCACGAGCGAAGCTGCCAAGCAAGGGGAGTTGGCCGCGAGCCGGTAAGGCTTTGAGCAATTGACCAGAGCCAGCGGGTTCAATATGTAGGTTACGGGTGGAGCACGCCTTCAGGCGTGCATGGAATTCTGTCACCGGTCCAGGTTTACACTTCGACAGCACCGCTGAAGCGGTGCTCCACCCAGGTTATCAGCCCAACCTTCACGAAGTTTTATGTCGACTGGAGAGCTCGACGCTACTTAACCGAAAGGAATCCTAATGTCACGTCAGCCGGGTGTTTACGCAACCTTGGATACCAGCGAAGGAACTATTGTCTGCCGCCTGTTTGAGCAGGAAGCGCCCGTCACGGTGAAGAACTTCATCGAGCTGGCGGAAGGCTCGCGCGAGTGGACACATCCGCACACGCGCGCCAAAAGTAAAACCCCGCTCTACAACGGAACCATCTTCCATCGCGTGATTCCCGACTTCATGGTGCAGGGCGGCGACCCCGCAGGCACGGGCACGGGCGGACCCGGCTATCAGTTTCAGGACGAGACCAAGGGCTCACCGCACAAGTTCGACAAGCCGGGCAAGCTGGCTATGGCCAACTCCGGACCGAATACCAACGGCTCGCAGTTCTTCATCACGGTGGTGCCGACGCCGTGGCTTACCGGCAATCACACCATCTTCGGCGAAGTGATCGAAGGCCAGGACGTCGCCGACAAGATCACAAAGCTGCCGCGCAATCGTCAGGACAAGCCGAATAAGGATGTAGTGCTGAAGGCGGTAACGATCGAGAGAGTGTAGGAAGAGTTTCAAGTTTCAGGTTCCGAGTTTCAAATCCAGCTTAGCCAACAGAACTGCGAACCCTTTGGCTACGCTCCGCGCAGCCGCTGGGGCACTAGCTGACGGCTGACAGCCGATGGCTACACCGGCTTCACGGTATCCATCACGTACACCCGATTGGGATTTCCCGGCTCGATCCTGTTCTTCTCGAAGCTCAACTTGATGCGGCGGCGCAGTTCGCGGCGAACGCCGTCCTGCTGTCCTGGCTTGGTCTTCACCAGCATGAGATATTCGATCGTATCGCCGCTGACCTTCTCAATCCCCGGCACCTCCGGCTTGGCGAGGATCGTCGCGGAATAGGCGGGATCGCCGGCCACTTCTTCTCCGACTTCCTGCAGCAGCCGAGTCACTTTGTCGCTGTCCTCGTGGTAGGCTACCGAAACCATCAGCGACAGCATTGCCCAATCACGGGACGTGTTGCTGACCACCGTGATCTGACTGCTGGGCAAGCTGTGCAGGGTTCCATCACCGTCGCGCAGCACAGTGCGCCGCAGGGTCATGGATTCGACCGTTCCCGTCACGCCGGCGACCTTGATGGTGTCGCCGATATCGTACTGATTCTCGACCAGGATGAAGAAGCCGTTGATGAAGTCGCGGACCAGCGTTTGCGCGCCGAAGCCGATGGCCACACCCGCAATGCCGGCGCTGGCCAGCAGCGGCCCCATGTTGATGCCGAGCAATGGCAGAATCTGCAGCGAGGCGACAAAGACGATGACGAACAGGCCTATGCCGTGAATGACGCTCGACAGAGTGCGCAGTTGCTGGGCGCGCACGGTCGAAGGCAATCCCTGGCTGGTGCTGAGCTGGCTGAGATGTCGCGATGCCGCCTTCAGCAGTCGCGTCAGGATGAAGGCGATGATCAGGACCGCGATGATGCGCGGCACCTGATGGCGTACGAAGTCGAAGGTGTCGTCGCTCCAGTTGTTGAGCACCTGGAGAAGGTTGTCTTTGGCGTGATGCGGGTCGAGTAGGATCGCTGCTAGTCGCTGGGAGACGAGAGATAACACTATGGCGGATTATAGCAACTGCCAGCGCAGCTGGTTTGAGCGCTGGGCGTCGAGTCGCCACTCGCGGCGTCTGACCTTGAACCGATTTAGCAGCCAGGCGCATTCACACGAGCAGCTTCAGAAGAACAGGCAAGCATTTTCCGCCAGCACCCATGCAAATGAGATGACTGACAGTCGCTGTTCTACGGAGGCAGCCGTTGCGCGAATATAATCAGCGAAGTTATGAGCTACAAAGCGTGTGTTGCCACAGCGATTCGTCTCAGTTTCGTTACGGCGCTTCTTCTCGGTTTGAGGATTGGTCTATTAGCACAGCAGCCTCAGTCTCAGCTTCCCGGCGTTTCACAGTCTGGCAATTCTGGCGACAGTTGGAGTGCGCAGCAGCAGAAAGAGATGGGCAAGAAGCTCAACCTTCAGCGCCAGGAGGAGATCAAGAAGGACACCGACAAACTTCTGAAACTGGCGACCGAGCTTAAGCAGTCGGTGGATAAGACGACAGAAAATACGCTGTCGCTCGACGTAATTAAGAAGGCGGAAGAGATCGAAAAGCTGGCCAAGAACGTAAAAGAAAAGATGAAAGGCCCGTGAGAAGATTGTCAGTCGTCGGCGTTTGGGTTGTCAGCAAACCGACAACCGGGAACTAACAATCGGCCACTAACCGGCGAGGAGCGGATATGGCTTCGAGAAAATATGCGAAAGTCGCAGGCAGTGAGCGTCAGCCAATGCAGGGCGCAAGGCGAGCGGGTTCGGCCAATCCCAACGAGATGATGCAAGTCACTGTAGTGCTGCGACCGCGAGCCTCCGGTCAGCGGCCGACGCCGCTCGCGCAACTGGTTGCGCGCGCGGAGCGCATCTCCCGCGAACAGTTTGCTGCGCAGTACGGCGCCGATCCCGCCGATGTCCAGAAGGTCGCCGCATTTGCCAGCAAGTTCGGGCTGGCGACGGCCAACGTTAATCTGGCGGCGAAAACCATGCAACTGAGCGGCACATGCGCCGCGTTCTCCAAGGCGTTTCAGGTGGAGCTGGCGAATTACAAATACGAGGGCGGCTCATATCGCGGGCGCACCGGCGCCATCAATGTGCCGCAAGAGCTGAGTGCCATCATCGTTAGTGTGCATGGACTTGATAATCGCCCCCAGGCGCAGCCGCATTTTCGACTGGCAACGAAGCGGCGTTCCAAGGCTGCCGCCGCTGCCGCAGTCTCATACACGGCCCTGCAAGTCGCGGAGGCCTACAGCTATCCGACCAGCGTAAACGGAAGCGGCCAGACCATCGGGATCATTGAGCTGGGCGGCGGTTACAACCAGTCCGATCTCGACACCTACTTTCAGAACCTCAACATTTCACCCGCGCCAACGGTGATCGCAGTGTCGGTCGATGGGGCGCAGAATCAGCCCACTGGCGACACTAGTGGTCCGGACACGGAGGTGGGACTCGACATTGAAGTTGCGGGCGCGATCGCCCCGGGCGCGAACATCGCCGTGTACTTCGCTCCCAACACCGACGCCGGCTTTCTGGATGCAATCAACCAGGCGGTGACGGATACGGTTAACCATCCGTCGGTGCTGTCGATCAGCTGGGGAGGTCCGGAGTCGACGTGGACGGCGCAGTCGCTTCAGTCGTACAACAGCGCGTTGCAGTCAGCCGGAGCGTTGGGCGTTGCGGTGTGCGTGGCCGCCGGAGATAACGGTTCGTCGGATGGCGTGGGCGACAGTCTGGACCACGTGGACTTTCCCGCATCCAGCCCGTACTCGCTGGCGTGCGGCGGAACTACGCTGGAGCTCAAAGGGGAATCGATTTCCAGCGAAGTAGTGTGGAACGATCTCTCCAGCGGCGAGGGCGCGACCGGGGGCGGCGTCAGCGCAACGTTTCCCATTCCAACTTGGCAAGCGAACGCCGGCGTGCCGCCCGGCACTAATCCCAGCGGCTATGCTGGGCGCGGTGTTCCTGATGTTGCCGGCGATGCCGACCCGAATACTGGCTACAACGTACAGGTCGATGGCTCGAGTTTTGCGGTGGGCGGAACCAGCGCTGTCGCTCCGCTGTGGGCGGGGTTGATTGCGCTGATCAATCAGTCGCTGGGAAAGTCGTTTGGCTATCTGAATCCGACTTTGTATCAGAACGTCGGCGAGAATGCTGGAGCCTTTCACGACATCACGGTGGGGAACAACGGCGACTTCAGCGCTGGACCGGGATGGGACGCCTGCACGGGATGGGGTAGCCCCGAGGGTGCGAATTTGTTGCAGGCGTTATCGGGAGCCAGTACAGGTTCTGGTCCATCGCCGACTCCGACGCCAACTCCCACTCCGACCCCAACCCCAGTCCCAACCCCGCCCTCAAAACACAAGCACAAGCACAAGCCAGAATCGAAAAGGCGCACGCGTAAGTGATGGAGGTTGGCGCGACCGCCAAAGCCGGCGACAGATGGCGGCACAGTTTGTCGTGAGTGTCGCGATGGAGTTACAGTCGTCTTGAATTAGCGCTGCTTGCTTTCTGCGATGAAAGCGCACTTCGATGTCGTTTCTTTATAATGGTGCTGCCGCGTATGCGAAAGTGGCGGAATTGGCAGACGCACCAGACTTAGGATCTGGCGGGTAAAACCGTGGGGGTTCGAGTCCCCCCTTTCGCACCAGTAACTTACAGGGGGGCAGCATTCAGCAACTTTTCTCCTGTGCCCGATTTTGTGCCCACCTCGCGATTTTCCTGCTCCTGAGCACCGGTCACACTCTTAGCCCCAAATGGTGCGAACGCGCGTTCGATTGCGTCCGCTTGCGGGTGAATGTACCGCTGAGTGATC
>JASHXK010000041.1 GCA_030043575.1 Terriglobales bacterium | reverse complement strand
GGTTCTGTCCCTCTTTCGCGGTCAGCGGACAAAGGAACAGAAGCCCCAAGTCCCTCCGAAAGGATCGAAGCGGCCGTAGCTCGCCACGATGCGAAATGTTACAGCCGCTATAATCGAACTACTTTGCAATACCTTGGTTACCGTTTTCATCGTCTTGCCATAATTGTCTCTGCAGTTCTGTGTCTTTGCCGGACCGCATCGGCCCAGTCGCCGCCGCCCATGCCGGGCACGCTGACGCTGCTGGTCGTACCCTTCGAGAACCAGTCGGCCGCGCCCGGGCTGGAGTGGATCAGCGAAGCCTTCCCGGAAGTTCTCTCGCAGCGCATGGCGTCGTCGCAGATCTACGTCATCAGCCGCGAAGATCGCAGCTACGCCTTCGATCACTCCGGCATTCCGCAGAGCGTGGTGCCGTCGCGAGCCACGATTTACGGCATCGCCGAGCAGATGGGCGCCGACTACGTGGTGATGGGCCGCTACACTTTCGACGGCAAAACCTTTACCGCGACCGCGCAGCTACTCGACATGCGCAAGCTGCACCTGTATCCGCCGGTCGACAGCAGCGGTACGCTGACCAGTCTTATCGACTTGCAGACCGCGCTGGCGTGGCAGCTGTTGCAGCAGATGCCGCAGCATTCAGCGATGCCGCGCGATCAGTTCCTGAAGACTCTTCCGCCCATTCGCCTCGACGCATTTGAGAACTACATCCGCGGCACGCTGGCCACCAGCTACCAGCAGCGAATCCATTACTTCCATGACGCGCTCAAGCTGAATCCCAGCTACACGCTCGCCATGCTGCAGTTGGGCAAAACCTATTTCGATAATCGCGAATATGAGTCGGCTTCGGTGTGGTTCTCCCGTGTGCCCAGGACCGATCCGGTTGCCGGCGAGGCGACCTTCCTGCTGGGCATGTCCGAGTTCTATCGCGGCAACTTCGACAAGGCGTTCGCCGCGTTCAGCTATCTTTCGACACGCGTGCCGCTGACCGAGCTCTTCAACAACATGGGAGTCACAGAGGCGCGTCGCGGGCATCGCGCGCAGGCGGTGGACTATTTCTCGAAAGCCGTCAACTCCGATCCCAACGATGCCGACTACCACTTCAACCTGGCGGTCGCGCTCTTCAAGAACGGTGACAGCATCGGCGGCGCGCGCCAGCTGAAGGACGAGCTGCAGCAACGCCCGACTGACGGCGAGGCGAAGACGTTGCTGGACATGATCAATCACGGCATACCTCCGCCGATGCAAGCCACGGCATCGGCAACGGGCAACGCTTTGCTGCCGGCGGCTCAGCCGCGCCTTCCGCTGGAGCGCATCAAGCGCAACTACGACGAGGCTTCCTATCGCCAACTGCAGATGGAGATCGAAAATTTCACCGAGGCGCGCCTGGCCAAGGTGGATGGTCCGACCCACGCCGCCTATCACGTACAGCGCGGCGAGCAATTGATCGCGCAGAACCTGATGGCCGACGCCGAGAGCGAATTCCGGCAGGCGATCGCGGCTTATCCTAATGACGCCACGGCGCACGCGCAGCTGGCGATGCTGCTGGAGAAGAAGGGCGACGTGGTCAACGCGCGCAGTGAAGCGCAGACGTCAATTCGTTTGAAGCCCAATGTTGATGCGCTGCTGGTGCTGGCGCGGCTCGACCTGAAGCAGAACCAAGTGCAATCGGCCGCGGGTGATGTGGACCGCGCGCTGGCGCTTGAGCCGGCAAATTCCGCGGCGCAGGCGCTAAAACGGGATGTCGCCTCGCGCCAAACAGGCGCACAATAGTAGCGTCGGTCTTGATGGCCTTTCCAGTTTGTGTCAGGGTATGACTTTAGTCGTGCCGCAAAGGCGCCGTACGAGCGAGGGCTTTAGCCCCTGCCCGACACTTCGATTTTGGGTGGAGTACGCCTTCAGGCGTACAGAAGCAGTCAAGTGTGGAGTTCGGCTTCA
The DNA here is from genome assembly GCA_030043575.1 of Terriglobales bacterium. Taxonomy (GTDB): domain Bacteria; phylum Acidobacteriota; class Terriglobia; order Terriglobales; family Acidobacteriaceae; genus Bog-257. The sequence goes on along the minus strand of JASHXK010000041.1, from coordinate 3,939 downwards.
GCCGCTGAGGTAATTCCGGCCAGCATCACCTCAGCGGCTAAAGCCGGGCTCTAAGCAAAAGATGAAATGTACGCCTGAAGGCGTGCTCCACCCGGATTGTCATCTGCGCCGATTCGAACTTGGCTAGTGTGCATCGCTCAAGTTTTCGTTGTGCTCTGAGCAAGGCAGAATTGCCGGCTCACAATCAGTCGTCAGCCGGCAGAACAGTTAACCCCTCCGGAAGGAGGTTTCATGTTCAAGATCAGGATTGCTTGTGTTGTTTGCTTGGTAGCGCTGCTGGCATCGACGGCGGCGTTCGCCAGTTCAGTGGTCAAGATCCGCGTCGACGACACGATCCAGCCGATCAGCGCCGAGTACATTGACCGCGCCATCGAGCACGCACGCCAGACTGGCGCCGATGCTGTGCTCATCGAGCTGAAAACGCCCGGCGGCCTCGCCGACTCCACCCGCGAGATCATCGAAAAAATTCTCAACGCGCCTGTGCCGGTCATTGTCTACGTCGCGCCCACGGGAGCGAACGCAGCCTCGGCGGGATTCTTCATTCTCGAATCGGCTGACATCGCCGCGATGGCTCCAGGCACCAACACCGGCGCGGCACATCCCGTCACGCTGGGCGGCGAGAAGATGGACGACATCATGAAGACCAAGGTCGAGAACGACTCGGCCGCCTTCATGCGCTCGTTCGTCGGGCCGCGTGGCCGCAATGTGCAACTGGCCGAGAGCGCGGTGCGCGAATCGAGGTCGTGGACCGATCAGGAGGCGCTGCAGCAGCACCTCATCGACATCGTCGCCAAAGATCAGGACGATCTCTTCCAGCAGATCTCCGGCCGCACCATCAAGCGGTTTGACGGCAAGCAGGTCAAGCTGGATCTCGTCGGTGCGAAGGTTGACGAGATGCCGATGACGCTGCGCCAGCGCATCCTCGACTTCCTGCTCGATCCCAACATCGCGTTCCTCGTGCTCGCCGTCGGCGCGCTCGCGCTGTACGCCGAGTTCAATCATCCCGGAGCGGTCGTGCCCGGCGTCGTGGGCGTGATCTTCATCCTACTGGCGTTGTTCGCGCTGAATCTGCTGCCGACGCGCTACGCCGCATTCACGCTGATCATGGCCGCGTTCGTGCTGTTTGTGCTGGAGGCGAAGTTCGGCACGCACGGCATTCTCGGCCTCGGCGGCATCGCGTGCCTGACGCTGGGCGGACTGCTGCTGGTCGACGGCCCGATTCCGGAGATGCGGGTCAACATCTGGATGGCGCTTGGTGTGAGCATACCGCTCGGCGCAATCACCGTCTTCCTGATGAGCATTGCGATCCGCGCGCGCCGCAATAAAGTCGTGACCGGCGAGCAAGGAATGATTGGCGCTATCGGCGAAGCGCGAACGGACATCGATCCTGAGGGGAAGGTTTTTGTCCTCGGCGAGTTGTGGAATGCGCACGCGGCATCGCGCGTCGGCATCGGAGACCACGTCGTGGTGCGCAAGGTCGAGGGACTGGAGTTAGAAGTGGAGAAGAAGTAGAAATCAGTTGTCGGTGGTCCAGTTGTGAGAATTGCAATCAACGACCGGCCCGGCGTGACATCGGTCCACCGCATGAAGGACCGCACATCATCATCCTCGCTCTGAGATCCCGAGATCCGCCCCCGCATTGTTTCTGGCTGACAACCGACAACTGACAAGTGCTGTTACCAACTTGGGTTCCTCGCGCGATGAGCCTACAATTCGCAGTAGTAACAGGTCTAAACTTCTTTTGTGCTGGAGGCACACTGTGCCCGGTATTGCTGGCATTGTTGTCATCATCATCGTCGTTCTCTACATCATCAACTCGATCAAAATTCTGGCCGAGTATGAACGCGGCGTCATTTTCCGGCTGGGGCGCTTGCTGGGTTCGCCCAAAGGTCCGGGCGTCATTCTAGTGTTTGCGCCCATCGATCGCATCGTGCGCGTCTCGTTGCGGCAGGAGGCGCTGGAAGTGCCGCCGCAGGACATCATCACGCGCGACAACGTTACGCTGAAGGTGAACGCGGTTATCTTCCTGCGGGTGATCGATCCAAACAAGGCGGTGGTTGCGGTTTCGAATTACATGTACCAGACGTCGCAGTTTGCGCAGACGACGTTGCGCTCGGTGCTGGGCGAAGTCGACCTCGATGAATTGCTGGCGCATCGCGAGAAGATCAATCTGCGGCTGCAGTCGATTCTCGATCAGCACACCGATCCGTGGGGCGTGAAGGTGACCAACGTCGAGGTCAAGCAGGTCGATCTGCCGGAGACAATGACACGCGCCATGGCCAAGCAGGCGGAAGCGGAGCGCGAGAAGCGCTCGAAGATCATTCACGCCGAGGGCGAGTTCGCGGCGGCGCAACGGCTGACCGAAGCGGCGCATCTGCTGGCGACCGAACCGACCAGTATTCAGCTGCGCTATCTGCAGACGCTGACTGAGATCGGCGTAGAGAAAAATACGACCATCATCTTCCCGGTGCCGGTGGATCTGCTGGCCGGGTTGCAGAACCTGGTGAAGGTAGATACCGCGAAGATTGGCGGATTTCAGCCGCCGGCGGATAAGAGTGGAAGCGCCGAAGTCTAGTCCCGTGGAGGGTGGTTTTGTGCCGTCGGCTGAAGCCGACTCGGGCAGGAAAGGAAGGGCTTACCGGCACGACTAAAGTCGTGCCCTGTTACAAAGCACTTCTGAATGGCTTTTTCAGCCGCCTGAAGGCGTGCTCCACCCGATTTCAGAAGGTGGTTTGATATCGAATGGCGGTTTGATTCGAGGATTCCTGTGCACTCAATAGCATCGGACGATACCGAAATAACACTGGGCGTAGGCAAGCTGCTGGGCTTGTTCTTTCTGCTGGCGGCAATCTGCGGAGTTTTCTTCTCGATCGGTTATTCGCTCGGCCGCAGCTCCGGCCGCGAGCAGGCGCTGAACGATCAGCCTTCGCAGGTCAACGCCGCTTCGCCTTCGGACACGGTGCTGGCGAGCACGGCCGGCAGCGGAGGCAAACCCTCAGCCGGGGTGGCCGCGAAGCCCGAAGCGCAAGCTGCCGCCGGTGACGATGCCAATGCGAACAATCAGCAGAATCTGACCTTCTACAAAGCGGTCCAGCAGAACGACAATCCAACTCCCTCGACCGAAAAAGCCAGCGAGCCCGGTCACGATCTGAAAGCCGCTTCGGAGACACCGCAGGCTCCTAAAGTAACGACTGCCGCCGCAACCAGCGTTACGGTGAACCCACCCGCGGCCGCCGCAGGCACAGCCAAACCGGCTGCGGATGTCATTTCGCATACCTCGCCGGTTACTGGTCCGGGAACGATCGTGGTGCAGATCGCGGCGGTCTCGCGCGAGGACGATGCGGTCGCCCTGGCTGGCGCGCTGCGCAAGAAGAACTACAACGTCTTCGTGGTGAACAATCCCGTCACCAACGACAAGTTCTATCACGTGCAGGTGGGACCGTTCTCCACCATGGCCGAAGCCGAAGCCATGAAGGCGCAGCTGGTCGCCGAAGGCTACAACCCCATCATCAAGCGCTAGCCGCAAAGCGCGTTGTTGCCTGAGAAACCGTAACACCAATGCTCAACCTTGCTACCATGCTAGCGCGGGCTGAGCCGCGCATCGCTGCTTCCACTCGGCCGCGCTCCTGATGACCACCGTTCCCTGGCAAGGCCGCAATCCGTCGCGCAAAGTACGACTGATTGCCTGGCTTCTTCTGCTGCTGCCAGTCGTCGTCGCGCTGTTGTATCCCATCGCGCAGGATTACCTGCGCGCCGCTTCGCTTCTGGCTCGCATCTCCGATCCGCACGCCGCCGGATGGATCGCCAACTACGACGTGCATCCCGTCGACGTGCACGACACGACATTCGACTTCCGCGGCCAGCCAATCGCCGCCCGCGTCTACCTGCCGCGTGGGATCGGCTTTGCGCCCGGCATCGTCGTCGTGCACGGCATGCACG
>JASHXK010000386.1 GCA_030043575.1 Terriglobales bacterium | reverse complement strand
TACTGAGCGGCATACTCCATTGCCGCCCGGACCTCGGGGAGTTCGACGGAGGCGCCGATGATAGTGAACGTCCCGCGGCAATTTATAACAGGTTCGACCCCGATGGATTGGTAAATGTCTGGTCCGGGTTTCAGCGGGCCGATGGTTGCGCTTTTGGCAGCGGGTGCGCCCAACAGCACGGGCCATACTAGTGCATTTCCAATTTTGAAGAGTTCGCGCCGGGTTGCCCCATCCGCCACTTTCTTCGTGAATATTCGAGATTCCTCGTGAGCCATACATCCTCCAAATCACGCGGGAAGCCCCGCATCAGGTTAAGAATGTATCATGCCCGACGACCTACCGATAACAGGCCGGTCGCTATGCGGATCTCGCGATGGCTGCTGACCTATCCGACTCCTCCCAACCCGGCCCTGAAGCGCCTTTCTGAAGTCCGCCGCAGCCGCCGAACTTTCTGGGATCAGATGAATAGAACCCGACATATGGCCCGCGCAGTGGCGTTCGTATGTTGGCTCCAACCTTTACTTGTCAGTAGCGCTTGATTCTGTATTGGCGAGAATCTCGCTACTCTTGTCTTAACGCTTTCACTGGATCGACCATGCTCGCACGGCGGACCGGAACATAACTCGCCAGGAGCGCGACTAACGTTAGAAGCGTAAGAATTATTACGATGTCCCTTAGACGCTTCTGTTCGCTGTCGAGACGGCATTCTGGGAAGCGCTGCCTGCACCTCCGGGTGTATCGTCAGAAACTCGGACGAAGCGATCGGGGCACCCTATCGGTTCGCGCTTGTTTAATGTTCCGGTGTGCACTGAAGATCGGCCCCGATTGTTAAGGGACCCGTGTAGACCTTCCCTAACTCGGTGATGGCAGCATCAAGATTGAATAAGTGCGTCTTCTTTAAGACCGTCCAAATCAAAGCCGGGACCAAAATCGCAATTGGATATACTGTGCCAATGGCAAACTGGCGCACTCTGGTCACAGGTTGTCTTTCCGGTGCGCTTCTGTCCGCGCAGGCGGCCGACAAAGTCGATTTCAAGCGCGATATCCGGCCGATTTTCGAGCAGAACTGTTACGGCTGCCACGGTCCCACGCAGCAGATGGGCGGCATGCGGCTCGACCGGCGAAGCTCAGCCATGCTCAACCGCGGAGGCACAGTCATTGGAGCCGGCAACGCCGAAGGAAGCCGACTCTATCTCAAGCTGATCGGCAGCAAGGCGGGGCAGCGGATGCCGCCGACCGGTCCGCTGAGTGTCGAGCAGATCGACGTCATTAAAAGATGGATAGATCAGGGAGCGGAATGGCCCGACGATGTGTCTGGCGAGGAGTCTCCGTTCCCGGGCGATCCGGCGGCACAGCGTTTGATCGACGCACTGTGCGCGGGTGATCGCGAAAAGTTCGCGCGCCTGGTGAAGGAGCATCCGGAGGCGGTAAAGCTTAAAGGCAAGGACGGCTCGACGCCGCTGATGTACGCCGCCGTCTACGGCGACCTCGATTCCATGCGCATGTTGATCGAGCGTGGAGCGGACGTGAACGCCGCGAACCAAGCTGGCGCGACCGCGCTCATGTGGGCGGCCGACGACGCCGAAAAAACGCGCCTCCTGCTCGAGCACGGCGCCGATCCCAACGGCGCGTCCGCGACCGGAAGAACGGCCATACGGATTGCGCTGGGCTATCAGCGGAGCGCGGTTGTGAAACTCCTGCTCGACCACGGGGCGAAGACCGATCCGGGCGCGTATCGCGCGAATCCGTTCCCGCTCGCGGCGAGCAACGAGGAGCTTCTGCGGACTGTGCTCGACCACGGCGTTCCGCCCGAGCGACTCGGGGCCGGGATCGCCGTGGCGGTTGAAGACGGATGCCAGGCGTGCGTGCAGATTCTCGCCAAAGCGGGGAACAAGATCGCCTTCAGCCCCGGGGCGGCGCAAGCGGCCAGCTTCCGCGATCCGAAACTGGTGATGAAGCTGCTCGAGCTGGGCGCGAATCCGAACTATGAGGTGAGCGATATGCGATTCACTCCGCTGATGTACGCCGTGGTGTCGGAAACGGCGGCGCTCCCGATGACGAAAGCTTTGATCGAGCGCGGCGCCGATCTGAACGTGAAGAGTGCCGAGGGCGCCACGGCTCTCGATTTCGCGCTGCGCCAGGGCGACCCCGCGGTGGTCGAACTGCTGCGCAAAGCGGGCGCGGTTGAAGGCGACGCGTCGCCCAAGCCGGAGCTCAAGATGAAACCCGCTACTTCGGCGCTTGCGGCGGTCGAGCGCAGCCTTCCGCTGTTGCAGCGCAACGACGTAACCTTCATCAGCAAGACTGGATGCGTGTCATGCCATAACGACAATCTGACCGCGCTGGCCGTCGCCGGAGCGCGCCGACAGGGGTTGAAGGTTGACGAGGAGATCGCCCGGTCGCAGAAAGAAAAGATCGCGGCTTTTGTCGAGAGCAGACGCGAGAACTATCTCCAAGGCGTCTCGATCGCCGGCGGCCCCGATACCACTGGATATATTTTGCTCGGGCTGGCCGCGGAAAACTGGCCCGCTGATCCGGCCACCGACGCGATGGCGCGCTATCTCAAGAACGAGCAGCGGGCCGACGGGTCATGGCCGAACTTCGCGAGCCGTCCTCCGATCGAATCGAGTGACATTCAAACCACTGCGGTCGCCTTGCGCTCGCTTCAGGTTTACGGGCTGAAGACGGCGCGCGTGGAGTACGATCGGGCGGCCAGACGCGCCGCGGACTGGCTCGCCGCGCAGCAGCCGGTGACAAGTGAGGATCGTGACTTCCAGATCCTGGGATTGGTTTGGGCGTCGAGACGGGCGCCTGCGCAGACGCTCGCCCGGGATTTGCTTTCCGCGCAACGGGCTGACGGAGGATGGTCGCAGACCGCATCACTTGCGAGCGACGCTTACGCAACCGGCCAGGCGCTGTTCGCGCTCCAGGAAGCGGAAGCTCTGAGGCCGGCGGACGCAGCTTACCAACGCGGTGCGCGATTCCTGATGAACACGCAGTGCGAGGACGGCTCGTGGTATGTCCGCAGCCGATCGATTCCGTTCCAGCCGCAGTTTCAGAGCGGATTCCCGTATGGGCGCGATCAGTTCATCTCAGCGGCCGCGACCAACTGGGCCGCCATCGCGCTAACACCCCTCGCGCAATAGCGTCGATTATCCGCCAGATGTGCCACATTGTCGTCCGCTACCCTCAGCGGACAACACTCCAGGCGCGCCACAACGCCATATCTTGGGCTTGGGTCGAATCGAGATCCATAACTCGTTCGAGATTTGATGGCGATTGAACGCCTGGAACATCTCGGTTGGCGCGGATGAATACCTAAAAAGGCACTCTTGCTTGTGATTCTTTGCCATGCACCACTCGTGGTTTGGTTTAAAGTTATCTTGTTGAGAGCTTCTGCGTCACGTGATCGCCGGATACCCCGAGGCAATTTGAGCCCGAGGTTGCACCACGGGCGCCTCCAGGGCATGCCATTGCGTCCTATACCCACGGCGTTTCTGCTCCTCGCCTTCGCCGCACAATACGGCTCCGGAGCTGAGGCGATTATCCGGGATTGCATGCACTACAGCAACGTCTTCAGCGAGATGCGGCACTACCGGATCTTTTTGCCGCCCGACTATGAAACTTCGGGCAAACGCTATCCCGTGATCTATTGGTTTCATGGCTGGAGCGAGCGATACAACGAGCCGGTCATTGACGGGCCGCACCGAAATTACGATGTAGGAACAGATTACGGCGGCAATAATATCGCCAATTTCGTGGTGGCACATGATGTGATCGTGGTGAAGTGGGATGGGTACAATCCCCGTGCGCCGGGTGAGAAATCTCTGCGGCCATACAATATTAGTCCGGTCGAGACTTACCGGCAGTTTCCTCTTTACTTTCCGGAGTTAGTTCATTACATCGATACCTTCTACCGCACGATTGCCAATCGCGAGCATCGGGCGACGTCGGGGTTATCCATGGGCGGCTTCATGTCGTTTTGGGTTGCCGGCAAATACCCGGACCTGGTCGCGAGTGCGTCAAACTTCATGGGCTCTTCAGAGTTCGTGGTTGGTCCTCGTGAGTTTCCGGTAGAGTATCGTCACGACGAGATGCGCGCCAACTATGACGGAGTGCGGACGCGCCTGGTGATGGGGACACAGGACTTCATTCAGTTCTATCACCGGCGCATGAACTTGATCTGGGATTTTACGCACGCTTATCACGAGTCGGAAACTTTCGAGTCAGATCACGGAACACCGGGGATGGCGAAGACACTGTTGTTTCACATGCAGGCGTTCGCGAGTCCTTTACCGAGGCCCACGGTCTGGAATCACATCGATGTATACCCTGTGTTTTCGGTGTGGGGTTGGGACGTCGTAACCGACCGCAGTGAACCGGGTCTGACTGTGTTGGAGAACGTATCCCGTACGGGCTTCCGTTCGAGCGTTCGCGAATGGATGCCCGCAGGGCGTACTCTCGATGCCGTGCGCGTCCGGATTAGGTCCGCCCCTCTGTATCAGCCAGATAAAGAAGAGACGGTTCGGGTAATCCGCATCCGTGACGGAGAAGTGCGTCGATTGCGGGAAATGGCAGACCTGGAGGGCCGATTGCGGTTTGAACTAAATGGGGACGAGTACGAGGTGGGGATTGGGTCTGAACCGATTCTCGCCCTCGCCGGATTCAACATTGAAGGGGCGCCATGGGCGACAGACACCGAGCCCATTCAAGTGCGGGTGCGTGTTCTGAATAAGGGAGATCGTGCTTCCGCCGCTCAGCGGCTGCATTGGGAAACCTCAAATCCAGGCGTAAAGCTGGAGATGGCCAATGCTGCACTCCGAGCGCTGGGACCCGGGGAGTCAGTCGAGGTTCCTTTGGAGTTCACGGTATCGGATCCCACACGTGAGATTGTCAAGCTGTTCGCATCTGTGGATGGCACGAAGCTAACCGTGGAAATTCCAACGTTCCCACCTGCAGAGAAAGCAAGTGACTTTCGCGTTGCGGACGGCCTGTCATTACCGATTTATCGACACGCCGTGCAGAAGGAAACCGTAACCTTAGGAACCGGCAATGGCGACGGGCAAGCCAATCCGGGCGAACAGATAGCCGTTCTTTTGCCTGACGGGGACGCTTATCGGGCCGCAGAGCTGTTCACCAATGACGCTTGTGTTGATCTTACCGAGCGCGTCTCAGACGAGTGGGGCGAATACGATCACGTCGGCGCGTCCGTGAAGTATTCCTTGCCGCTAATTCGGCGTAGCTGCCTTCCCGGCCATATGATTCGTATGATGGCGCGAGTCCAATTGCCGAATAAGCCAAACCACACGATACGTTACGCTGTGGTGGAGATCAAGGTCCATTAGATCCCTCACCCGGTGAGATTGCGGTCGCCGAAACTGAACCGCGTTCGGCCTGCGCCGTCTTGCCGACGCCTGGCATGGTCGTGTGATGGCCGATGACGTGGTTACCTATGCGTTCAGCCACGGCTTCCACCTCAGCATGTCGAGCGCCTTATTGCTGAAGTCCCGTTCGCGTCCATCATCCAGTCTCACCGTCCGCGGGGATGCGACAGAAATAGCCACCGACAATGACGCACAACGGGCGCTATGCGTCGTCCGATTGGTCGATATCTGCGGGCGTCAGAGACTTCACAACGTGTCGCTTGTTTCGTTCATCTACACAACGGATGTCAGCTGTCCTTCAACGAAGCGAGCATCAAACGGCTTGCCCTTTTATGATCCCTGCCTACTGAGCCTCTCGCGACAGCTTTTCGTAGATTCCTCGTGCCTCCTCAAACTGTGCAAGCACGTGACGCTTTTCGATTTCGGATCGCCACCACGGCCACTCATCGGCCATTTTATGCAGTTTATCGATCCAGCGGATGAAGTAATCGGCTGATTCGCGGTTTCGGATCGGGTGGTCGCCCACGTACACGCGAATCGCGTTGGTTGCGGCCTGCGCGTAGGCGGCATCGAGATACGGGCTGGTGGGCCCCTCGGCATAGAGCGAATACCATCCGCTTCGAGTAACCGGTAACCGAACTGCGAAGTGCCCGCTGGTGGGCAGTTCCTTCACCACCTGGCCGTTTGAGTAGAGCAGAACTCTCGACAACGGCGCGATCGACCATACCGTACCCTCTGCGGAAATAGTTCCACCTGCGGAAGAAAGCCTCAGCGAATCACCTGGCAGGCGACCGCTGATGCGAAAGTCCAGCATCGGCCCGGTGCTGAAGAACGTGTGGCCTTGTCGCAGGCCGTCCAGCCAAGCTCCCGCAGACAGCGGGCCAGCGAGGTGGACGTACGTGCGGACGCTACCAATCACGTTGGTGCGGTGGAGGTTGTTGATGGAATCCTCACCACCAGTGGGTGCTATGTGGAGATCATTGTTCAGCGCATGGTGCCACACGCGCAGTTGTGCGCGCGTCGAGTGCGACCATTCGAGCGCCTGCACGGTCCCCAGCGCGGCATCCACCGGAAAAGCTTTGGCCACGCCGAGCGCGCCATCCAGCGGGTCAGCGTCTCCAGCGAATGCGTGCACATAGGTTGTGAACGCACCCTGGGCCGCAGCCTTACGAAACATATCCGTGTTGCTTGGATACAGGCTTTCAATCGCAGTGCCTTCGTAACCGGTGGTAAACGGGGAGATCAAGTGATCCTTGAGCCCAAGAAACGACACGTGCCCGTAGAACGGCGGCCGATACTCTTCCCCCACGATGACCTTGAGATAGGGGTCGCTCTTCGAGATGGGATGCTCGCCGCCGCCCGGGGCGAAATATTGCCAGTCGAGAATGCGATTGTCCTTGTTAGCAACCAATTCGTTGAGCACATCCTGGTCCTCGGCGCGCGACATCATGCGCAGGTTGTCGAGCGTATTCGAGAGATTGCCCCCGTAGTTCATGTGCACGTGGGTGGAGCCGCTGTACCAGCCGAGCGCATGCATGTCCACCAGAGGGCGCAGGGTCAAGGTGACCGCAGTGACCGCACCGGCTCGCACTTCAACTTGTCGTTCCGCATGATAATCAAAGCCCTTGGTGGCCGAGAGCGTCATCTTGCCCGGAGGCACATCGACGCTGAATTCCCCCGCAGCATGGAAGAAATGTCGTCCGGCAAGGCCGATGCGCGCGTAAGCGTCGTTTGGCGTATAGAACTTGCCATCAGCCGCCAGGCACTCGATGCGAGCCTCCGTTGGCTTATGGGTTTTTTCATCCGCAACACGTACTCGAATCCGGCCCATTGGGCGCTTCCAGTGCCGCTCTTTTATTAGGACCTTCTTGCGCGCACCCCCATAGGTCTCGAGAATGCAAAGCTGCGGCAAACCGCCTTCATTCGAAATGTAGGCGATCGATTCTCCGTCCGGCGACCAGCGTGGGTGGAAGTCATCGAAGTTTCCGAACGTCAGCTTGTAAGGCGCACCGCCGTGGAGCGGTATGACATACAGGTGCGAGTACTGGTCGCCAGCACCGGCGGTGGAGGAGTACACGATTCGCTTGCCGTCGATGGATACGTCGGGGCGCGTACGGTAGAGCGACTGCTCGCTCACGATGCGAAGTGCATGCTCCATAGGGTCACCTTCGCCCGCGACGAATGGGGCGGGCATACGCCACAAGTCCCCAGAACCAAGCGGTACACCCCGATTGGAAACGAAGACAATCTCCTTGCCGTCAGGCGTCCAGGCTGGCTCGATATGCATGTCCCACTGACCAAAGTACAGCCGGTCTCTTTCGTAGCGGTTGTCCCGCGTGAGCGCAATTTTGTCACCGGACCAGTGCCCGTCACGGATCGGTCGTATGTATAGATTGAAGTAACCGTTGGGGCGAGTTGAGACGTAGCAGAGCCGCTGCCCGTCAGGGGAAAACGACGGGTCGGCATAGATTTCCCGATCAGTTGTCAGGGAACGTGTTTCGCCGGTGGCGATATTCAGAACTTCCAGTTGAATACTTCTGCCGTCATCGTCGGCGGTGTAAACGATCCATTTTCCATCTGGCGACCATGCGGGGGACGAATGATACTTGGTGCCATAGCTCAATTCGACCGCCGAGCCGGTATCCGGATCCACTTTCCAGATGGAACCCTGCATGGCGACAACGATCGATTTGCCGTCCGGCGCCCATGCAGGCGCCCAGGGCGTGCTGCTGGGAGACGGCGGAAAATAGTAGTTCCACATGTAGCTGTCGCCGTGCTTGGAGGCAGGGTATTGGGCGGCCTGCGGCCATAAAACAGGCGTCATTACAAACGTCAGAAAAGCAAGAGATCGCATGGCTCCTCCATGTCGCCGCTTCCTGCGACATCCTGATAGGACCAAAGAGCGGCACGGTGAATCCTCGTTCATCAGACACATTAAAGTCCTTTGCCAGCTCTTGCGTCCATCAACCAGATCACTCGTCAAGCCGCACCATGTCAAAGAGATGCCGTCAGCGCAGAGTTCTTCGTGTCTGAGCAGTGCGGTTCGGGACTCGAAGCTCCTTTGTTCCGCCTCAAGGTTTGGGCGCCGGCTGGGCGTAATAGCCCGCGGTTGTTTGGGCCTTCAGATGGGGCTGGCCTATCTTGACCTGAAGTGCGTGATACTCGTTGGGACCGTCAGCGACAGGGGGAGCAAACGTAATCACGTAGTAAGCATTTGCGTCTTGAACGCACCTTGCAATCTCTTCTGCAACGTCGTTGCCTGAGCTCAGGACCCGGCCCCCGCTTTGAACCGCAAGAACCTGCAGCGCGAGATCGCCCAAAGCTACCTGGTTCGGCGAGTGCACCCCTTTCAGGAATGACTCATAATAAAATTCGCGGCCCTGGTTTTCCGTTGGTCCCAGCGGATCCACGTTGTACAGCGTGACGCCCGCTTGTCGCAATTGAGTCGACAGCGAAACAATCGTGCTGAAGATCGCTTTCCGGTTCTTTTCGGTCAGTCCCTCTTCCTCTCGGACCCCTGACAGCAGGGGCCAACCCGGACTCACGCAAATGACGATCTTCCTGCCCGGCCTTTGGGCGGCATATGCGGTGAGTTGCTCCAGTGCGTTGATGGATAACTGCGTTCGGTCGTCGGCGCCGTAAAAGCCTTGTGATCTGGTGATCGTTCGCAGAGAGGATGGATTCTGATCCAGGTAACCGGCCAGGACGTTTGCGTCGCGAGAAGGCGTTTCCGGTACACTTAACCCCGAATCGGAAAGGAAAGTGATCGATACCGGCCGGGCTAGCTCCCCGCCATCTTTCCGTAGAAATTTTTTGATCTGATCGCGCACGTACGCCACCCGCATGAACGAAATATTCACCGAATCAGCCACCAGGACCACCTCCACCGGCCCGCTATCGGCGGTCGCGCCGGTTACGGCCTCGAACGATAGGGTCTTCTGTGGTAATTTGTCGTCCATCACCGTAAAGTCCTGCTGTTTGAGTCCGGAAACCGGTTTCCCGGATCTATCGTTAACCACCACCTCGAGCTTGATGAGGCTCTCCGGCGCAGGCGTGGCCTGTGCAGGAAAGGGCTGAATAACTCCCTGTCCGGCCAACACAGTGAGAGATAGAAGGAGGGTGCAGATCCAAACCTTACCGGAACTACTCATGTCAAATACCTCGACTCCCGAGGAGCTCGAGCGCACAACCGGGCGCAAAGGCGTGGTCGCCCGCATCGCCGTCTCAATCGTCAAGTTCCTCTTTTGCTTTGTGCAGCTCGCGGCCCGTGGCCTTCAGGCCCAATATACCGCGATAATCACTCTCCGCAAGTGCACGTAGCGCACACTTCATCCGATGAGCGGGCTGCTGCCGGAGCCGAAAGACCGCGCGCCGGGAAGGAACCGGCATCTTCGATGCGCGCGTAAAATAGTGGATTGCGTGTCCTCCAGCGACTTGTCTCAACGTCTGTCTGGGGTAATTTCCTCCATCCCCGTATCCAGGGAGTTTAAATGGGTGAGGCACTTCTTTGGGCGCCGATAAGAGGCCAAACGCAGGCGACTGCTACGCCGCCCATTGATATACTTCTCCCGTTGCGATGCGCTATGCCGTGCGGTTGCTCTTCAAGACACCCGTCTTCACTGTTGCGGCGGTAGTGTCCCTCGCATTGGGTATCGGCGCGAATGCTTTGATGTTCAGCATCGTCCACGCGGTGCTGCTACGTTCACTGCCCTATCCGGGCTCGGACCGCCTGGTATTCGTCTGGTTCACTCCTCCGAATCATCCGGAGCAAAAACGGGCTGCCAGCGTCGCTGACTTTTTCGCCTTACGCGAGCGGAGCCGGGTCCTCGAACATGTTGGCACCGTTGGCGGTGTAGACGATACAGCAACTCTGACAGGTGCGCCGGGCGATCTCCCTCAGCAGGTAGAAGGTCAGAGATTCTCTGCGGCAGTTCCACTCGCGCTCGGTGCGAAGCCCTTGCTAGGCCGCTGGTTCAATGAGGTGGAGGCTGAAACCAAAGCCAGCCCCGTCATCGTCATCAGCTATCGGCTCTGGCAACGTCGCTTCGGCGGCGCGGCCGATGTCTTGGGGAAGGTCGTTCGAATAGACGGCGAGGCGGCCACAATTATTGGTGTGATGCCGGACGGCTGGATGCTGTTCAATTATCCAGCTCAATTCTGGGCGCCTTACCGGTTGGGCCCTGCAGCGCGCGGCGGTTCGGATCGTGTACTTCCAGTGGCGCGGCTCAAACCGGGAGTGACTATGGGCCAGGCCCAGAACGAGATGAATCGCTTTGCGGCCGGCCTTGCCGAGAGTTTTCCTTCCACGAACAAGGGTGGGGAATCCGGCTTGAGCCTGCGTTGGATGTCTACGTCGGCTGGGTCCGTCAACCGCTCCTGATTGTTCAAGGTGTCGTCGCATTGGTCCTACTGATCGCCTGCGCGAATGTGGCCGGCCTGTTGCTGGCGCAGGTGGCCGCGCGAAGGAAGGAAGTCGCTGTGCGCGCTGCGCTTGGAGCAGGGCTCTGGCATATTGCACGACAGTTCCTGACCGAAAGTATCTTGCTATCGCTACTCGGAGGGCTGCTTGGCATGGCTCTAGCCTACGGCGGCTTGAAGCTCTTTATTGCGATCAGCCCGGCCTGGTTCCCGCGCGTGGGAGAGATCGTGCTGGATACTCGTACGTTGGGCTTCACCGCCTTACTCTCACTGGCAACCGGGCTGGTCTTCGGCGTGATCCCGGCGCTGCAGGCATCGGGTCCAAACCTGAGTGAAATAATGAAAGAGACTGCTCTCGGCGCCACCGCAGGCATGCATCGCCAGAGACTTCGCAGCGCACTAGTGGTGGTAGAAATGTCTGTCGCGCAGGTGCTCCTAATCGGTGTTGGGCTGATGCTGAACACATTTCTCCGGCTTTACAACGCTCCCACGGGCTGCGATACGCGAAACGTTGTTACATTCCAGATGCAGCTGCCCGCCGGCCAGTTCGTGAAAAATACGGGCGTCATCGGAGGCAACGACACCTTCGAAATCAGCCCGCGAGTGAACGTTGTGTTCGAGCAGATTCGGAAACGCATCGCCGGTATCACTGGGGTCGTCTCCGTTGCTGCAGGCGTTCGCCCTCCTTTGAGCGAGTTGACGCCGGGTGATCTTAGAGTCAATTTCGCCATCGAGGGCCGCCCGACGGAAGGCTCGGAGCAACAACCGGTGAGTGCCGCCTGGTTCCCGGTAAGCGCCGGTTACTTCCATACGCTAGGCACTCCTCTAGTCCGTGGGCGCGAGTTCGGAATCCAGGATACTGCTGGCAGCTTACCTGTCGTCCTCCTGAATGAGGCGATGGTGCGGCGCTTTTGGTCCGGCAAAGATCCCATTGGCAAGCGGCTGCGGATCGATATGGTCAACGAGCCAAGCCGGGAGATCGTTGGTGTAGTGGGTGACATTCGCCACAATCGTTACGACCGTGAGGCTCAACCTCAAATGTACGTCCCCTACATCCAGCATCCGCTCGTCTCGGAGGGCCGATGGGTCGGACCCCGGCTAACCATGACATTCGTAGTCCGCTCCGCAGGAGACCCGCTACGGCTTGTCCCCGCCTTGCGTGCTGCCACCGCGGAAGTGGACCGCAATTCACCAATCTTCAACATCAAAACCGTAGATCAATATGTATCCGAACAACTCTGGCAGCCGCAGCAGACCTTGATCTTGCTTGCCATCTTCGGCGCCCTCGCTGTGGTACTTGCTTTGACCGGCGTCTACGGAGTCATGGCCTATGCGGTCCAGCAGCGCACCCATGAGATCGGCATCCGGGTGGCCCTGGGTGCGAGTAGAGGGAATATCTTGCAGGTGCTAGTTGCACGGGGCCTCTTGCTGGTCGCACTCGGAGTCGCGATTGGTTGTGCCGGCTCGCTCGCTCTCACGCGATTGTTCGGGAGCTTGCTGTGGGGAGTGACGCCGACAGATCCTCTCACGTATACCGTGGTGATCATAGCGCTCGTCAGCGTGGCGATGCTGGCCTGTTACCTCCCGGCTCGCCGGACCTTAGACGGAGAACCTACAGCCGCCTTGCGGTATGAATAGCCCACTGTCGTCAAGAGAACCGTACCGCTCGCGACTAAACTTACCTAGCAACACGAGGGCTTAGCACCGCTGCGAGGCACACTCGCATCGTTCACTCGGACGGGAGCCCCCGTTTCTCTGAAGTCGACAACCAAGCCCCGCGAAGTCCCATTCTAATCGTTTGAGACTGTACTACTCTCCAGCGGTCCTATTTGCTCGAACTCGTTCGAGCTCGGCACAGCTTGGACGGTTTTCTAAACGTGGCGCTCTGAAAAGTGAAACTTGGTATTGCTTAGCGCGCTTCGGTTCGCCTTGGCGGTCTTATTCTTGCCGCAACGCTACCATCGGATCGACCCTCGTCGCCCGCGCCGCAGGAATCACCGTCGCCGCGAATGCCACGGCCGCCAGAATCACCGCCACCACGCTAAACGTCACCGCATCATGCTCCGAGACTCCGAACAGCATGCTCGACATCACCCGCGTCACCAGCGCCGCGCCAATCAGTCCGCCCGCAATGCCGATCCCGCCCAGCGTCATCCCCCGCCGCACCACCAGGCCCAGAATGTCTCCCGCCCTTGCACCCAACGCCATCCGCACTCCGATATCATGCGTGCTCTGCGCAACCAGATACGACATAACTCCGTACACTCCCACCGCGGCCAAGTGCGGCGTCGTGCCGGAGAGTCGTAGCTTTTTGTTGCGGAAGGCTGCCGCCAGAAACGCTAGGAATTTGCCTCGAAACATTTTGCGCAGCACCCGAACCGGCAAACAGAAACGCCGCCGGCATCGCACCCAGCGAGACCGGTTCAGCGATAGGCCACCGGCGGGAATCAGGCAATGCAGGTGCGGATGAGGCAGCATTTTCTGATTCCAGGTATGCAACACGGCGAGGAAGCCGATGTGAGCACCGAGGTGACGAGGGTCCGTGGCGATCGTGAGCAACGTCTCGGAAACGGCGCGGAACAAGAGGCTGTAAATGAGGCGCGGATTCTGAAGGGCTATCGTCGATAGTTCCTGCGGCAGTGTAAACACCATATGGCAGTAGGGCACCGGCAGAAGTTCCGCTGTTCTTGCGGCCAGCCACTTATCGCGGGCTGTGGTTTGGCATTTAGGGCAGTGTCTATTTCGGCAGGAGTCGTAGGCGATGATCTGGTGGGAGCAGCCATCGCACTGTTCGACCTGAGCCCCTAGGGCGGCGGTGCGGCATGCGCAGATGTCACGGAATGCCCGAAGCTGTTGTGTGGAGACGGAATGCCCCCATCGCTTGAGGAATTCCTGTTCGTGCTGGCGAAAGACATCGGCGACTTCCAGCCGATGCTCGGTCACCTTTGTCGGTGGTCATCCTCGGAGCGGTAAATCGGTTTCAGTTGCAGAACATCGAACGGGTTAGGCGCCGCCTGCATCCTGGTCGTCGAGACGCGCAGGTACTGAGCTGTGGTCTGGATGTCGGCATGTCCTAGCAGCACTTGAATGGTGCGCAGATCTGCACCTGCTTCCAACATGTGCGTAGCGCAACTGTGTCGAAAAACGTGGGGCGTAACCGGACGGCCAATGCCGGCGCGCCGTCCGGCAAGGTTACACGCCATCCGAATGGTTTTGCGCTCCATGGGCTGATCGGGCCGCATCTTGGAGGGGAATAACCAATCGGTCGGCCTGCGCCAACGCCAATAAATCTTGAGCCGCTCCAGCAGGCGCGGGGTGAGTGGGATATCCCGCGGAATGCCGCCCTTGGCTTCTCGGACGTGGATCAACATACGCTGGCTGTCGATATCGTGAACCTTGAGATTCCTCAGTTCGTTGCAGCGAAGGCCAGTGGCGTAAAACGTCGCGATGATCGTCCAATGCTTCAGGTTGTGGGTATGGTTCAGAATCTGGGTGATCTCGGAGGCGCTCAGGACGCTTGGTAGTCTAGGATGTCTTCGAGTTCTGGCTACCTGCTCATCGAACCATGGCTGTTTGAGCGTCTTCACGTACAGGAACTTCAGGGCGGCGCGGTGGATCTGGAATGTGTTGGGTGCGGATTTCTTGTCTCTGACCAGATGCAGCAGGTACTCGCGGATCTGTTCCGGCCCTAACAAGTCCGGGCTTTTGTCGAAGTACTTGGCGAACTTCCCGACGACATCCAGGTAGCGTTCAACCGTAAAGTTGGCATAGTTGCGAAGCTGCAACTCCTCCAGCATTCGCTTGCGTAGTGGGGTCATTCCAACGAACTCCTTTCGTTCGTTGGTCTACCTCAAATGACGCAGAATGCCACGGGTCCGCTTCTGCCGCTAAGGCTTCGTTCAAGTCGGCTTCTAGTACCTTGAACGTCTACACCTCCCTAGTTCGGTGCCAATCTACGCGAACGCTGTCCCAACGGAATTCTACGCCCGGCAAAGAAGAACTCAACGTCAGGAGGTGCTAACGTTGCGTTTCGTTTGCGAAAGCTCCGCGCGCCCGACAGCATTACAACACTATCGTGCTTCGTCGCCGTATTTGATCACGGTATCCACGATGCCGATTTCCACTCGCCGATTTTTCTCGCGGGCTTCCGAGCTCTTTCCCTTTGCGCGCGGACTGGACTTCCCGAATCCCTTGGCCGTCATGATCTCAGCTGGAATCCCGCACTTGAAAAGATAGTCGCGGACGGCTTGCGCCCGCCGTTCGGAAAGACCCTGATTGTATTCATCCGTCCCCACATCATCGGTATATCCGTAGATCTGTAGCCTGTATCCGTGCGAAGCGAGAAGTATCCCTGCCAGCCTGCTTAACAGCTCCCGATTTTCAGGTCGAAGGGCCGCCTTGTCGAAATCGAAGTTGAAGGAATCGTTGCCGAGGTCTATGACCATCCCGTCAGCGGTCCGCCGGGTAGCAGCAACTCTCGAAAGGGCCTCCTGCATACGATTCAGCTCCTCTTCACGGGCCTTCCGAATCTGGTCCAGCTCCTCGCGTGCATCCTGTGCTTGTTGCTGGGCATGCTCTGCCTGCTGCTCAGAAAGCACCTTGGCCGCTTGAGCTTGCTCGGCCTCCTTAGCAGCCTGCACACGCGCCTGTTCCGATTTTGTGGCACGTTCTTCGGCGTCTTGAGCCTGCTCATGAGCGGTCCGTGTCTGCTCGCGGGATTGCCTCAAGTCCGCGTCCATACTCTCCTGTTTGTTGGCCAACATTTCCAGTCGCTGCATGGCGGATTGCAGTTGGACCTGAGTCCGCTGTAGGGTCATCCAGAAAAACCAGGACAACAGAAGGACCGACACCAGCCCTACCACCACGGAGGCAAGGAGCCAACGGGATACCTGCCTTCTCGCCTCAGGAACGTCCGATGAAATTGGAGGAATTATCGACATTACGCGCTCCGCCTTCCATTGTTGCGCTATAAGACTGGTGCTGATCGGAAATCGGAGCTGGTCCCAGGCCTCGTGAGGGCTCCTGGCAAGGTTGCGGCACGGCCTGCTGGCGGGAATGAACAAATCGATTTCGGCGCGGCAACGCGTTCGCATCGGAATAGCATCCCAACTTCATGGGGCGCCGTATCTGGAGCGTTGAAAGCAAGCTACGCCCCTGAACGCGAACAGCCCGTGGGAGGATATCGGTATGAATGACGTCCGGGTGGCAGCAGTACAGTTCGAGTCGGTCCAAGGTGACAAGCTGGCGAACCTTGAAAAGATTCGCTGGTTCGCGGAGCAGGCAGCGCAGCGCGGTGTCCAGATGGTCGTTTTCCCCGAGTGCTGCATCACCGGTTACTGGTTTCTGCGCAAGCTGTCGCGGTACGAACTGGGCAATTTGGCGGAACCGGTCTTCACAGGCCCATCATCACTGGTGCTGGCGGATCTGGCGATCCGGCACGGGATGACAATCGGCGCGGGCTTGGTGGAAGCGGGGGAGGATGGCTGGTGCTATAACACATACGTAGTAGCAATGCCGGATGGCCGGATGCGTCGGCATCGAAAACTGCAGGCATTCGAAAGCGATTACATCGCCTCCGGCGCCGAATTCACCGTCTTCGATACGCCACAGGGTTTCCGCGCCGCTGTGCTCATTTGCTACGACGTGAACCTGATCGAAAACGTTCGAATCACTGCGTTGATGGGAGCTGAGGTGCTATTGGCGCCGCACCAGACTGGGGGCTGCCGCACGCATAACCCTCACTTGATGGGAGCGATCGATCGACGGACGTGGGAGAATCGCATGCTCGATCCGCAAACTATCCGACGCGAAATCCTCGGCGAAAAAGGCCGTGGCTGGCTGATGCGCTGGCTGCCCAGCCGCGCCCATGACAACGGATTATTCCTAGTGTTTGCGAATGGTATTGGTGTAGACGATGATGAAATTCGCACCGGCAATTCGATGATTCTAGATCCGTACGGCCGAATTCTGAGCGAGACCCAGGAGCCAGCCGAGGAGATGGTGGTAGCCGAATTGTGCGGCGATTTGCTGCCGCATAGCACGGGACGCATGTGGATCCAGGCGCGACGCCCGGAGTTATACCGGCCTCTCACGATTCCAACTGGGTTGGAGCGCAACACTCGAGTACTCAAATTGGAAGAGTAGCGGATCGGCAGCCACCACGTCGGCGACGCTTTCAATGAGTTCCGATGGCCGTTCAAGCTCCGCTCGCACTTCTGAAACGCCGGATTCCTCCCGAGAATGGGGCCAGATCCAAAAGCCTCCGCGACGCAACTGCCGCGTTGGGTTAACATTTGTGGCGGAGGTAACGTGTCTGGAATTTCTAATCTTGGCCGCCGAGCATTTTTCAAAAGAACCATCAACAGCATGGCCGGAGTAACGGCAGCAACTCCCCTAGCCCGTGGCTCTCAGGATCCACCGAAGCCCAACGTATACAGTCGGATCGAGGCACATCTGCGCTCTGTTACGGCCATCGATGTACACGACCATCTTCGCCCGCCTAATATCCTTGAAGGGTACGTGGATACGGCCCGCGGCCGAGGAATGAATCTTTACGGTCTGTGGAAAACCAGCTATTACCCCTACACGAATCGCCTCGCTGATTGGAAACCCGGAGAGACGTTCGACGCATGGTGGGCGCGTGCTAAGCACGATTTCGACTATGCTCGCGCGACGACTTTTTACCGCTACATGCTGCCCGCATTCCGGGATCTGTACGGGGTCAACTTTGACAACATAACCGACGCACAGGCAAGCGAACTCGACAGGCGCATCTTTCAAAACTATCAGGATGTCAAATGGGTCGATCAGGTTGTCACGTCGCGCGCGAATATCGAGCTGATGATCATTGATCCTTACTGGTCGCGGCTCGAATATCCGACGGCTTATCGATTTCAGGCGCGGAATCTCAATACGAGCTCGTTACTATCAGGATTTCATCCTTCGGAGTACAAGGACCCGCACGATGATCCCTATCTATTCGCGCGCCAGCGGAACCTCGATCTCCAATCGCTTGACGACTTTCTCCTGCTGATCGATCGGCTCTGTCAGGAAGCGAAGGATCACGGCGCGGTCTGTCTGACCGATGACGACACCGCCTACGAGCGGACTCTCCATTTCGAAAACGTCCCCAAAGAACAAGCCGAGCGAGCATTTGGGAAGAGGAGATCGGATTTGAGCCCAGAAACGATCAAAGACTTTCAGGATTTCATCATGTGGCGCCTGGTCGAATTGAGCGCCCAGCACGATTTGCCCTATCAAATTCACACCGGAGCCGGCCGGATACAAGGGTCGAATCCGATGCTGCTCCTCAACTTAATCGAAGGAAATCCGAAAACAAAGTTCGTGCTGATGCACGGCGGATATCCCTGGGTGGGTGAGACGGGAGCCATCGCGTTCTACACGATGGGTCAGGCCAAAAACGTCTGGATCGACTCCTGTTGGCTGCCCATGATCAGCTACAGCATGGCCAAGCGCGCTTTCCATGAATGGCTGGAGTTGATTCCGTCCGACCGCATATTGTGGGGTACCGATTTACACCACGCAGAGGGCATCTATGCGGCCGCTGAGTTGACTCGCCGCTGCTTGGGCGAAGTGCTTTCGGAGAAAGTAATCAGCGGTAATCTCACTGAGCATCATGCGATGCAAATTGGTATGCAAATCATGCGGGATAACGCTCTCGCAGTGTTTCCACGGCTCAAATCTCACCTGTGGAAGGATTCGGCGGCCTAACGGTCAAAACGAACGCGATCCACCGT
>JASHXK010000385.1 GCA_030043575.1 Terriglobales bacterium | reverse complement strand
GGTCATGATGATCTTTGTGCTGTTCGCCGTGCATCAAGGATTGGTGATGTTCTCGCCCATTCTCTCGTCGAAGAAGCTGGCCGATGCGATCGAACAGGAGCTCAAGCCCGGCGACGTGATCGTCTCGTACGGTACTTACGAGGACGCGTCGACCATTAACTTCTACGCGCGGCAACCGATCCATGTGGTGAACACTCGTACCGAAGGCGACATGTATTACGGATCGCTGTTTCCCGATGCGCCCGCGATCTTCGATGACGACGCGTCGTTTGCCGCGTTGTGGAAGGGGCCGCAGCGAGTTTTCGTTTGGGTGGAAGAGGACAAAGTCCCGAGCGTTGTCCGGCAGACCGGCTACTACGAACTCGCCCGCAGCGGCGGCAAACTGATCCTGATGAACCGAGAGTGGGCGGGAAAGCAGAACCCATAGCTCATACATCAGGCCGCTTCGTATCAGGGCACGACTTCAGTCGTGCCGCAAGAAACCATACGACTTGTCGGCTTTAGCCCCTGCCGACCGCTGGCACAGAGGCTAAAGCCCAATTCCGAAAAGTGAGCTCTTCGGAACGACTGAAGTCGTGCCCTGATACGAAGCAACTGCAACCGAGTCTTGCGAATCGGCATCGGCCCTGGGGCCGATCGTCTTCTTGATGATCGGCCTCGTTTCTTGATGCTGCCGAACGCGGCGCTGAAGCGCCGCACTACCTGTGATCAGTCGCAGTTTACCGTGATCTATGCCTTCCAGATCACTTGTATCTTGCAAGTGATATTGCTAACCTGCTTCTCAACATGGCCGGCCGGCCGAAGTCCAAGCGTCGTTCGGGATGCCCGGTGAGTACTTCTCTCGAAGTTTTGGGGGACCGCTGGTCGCTATTGATCGTGCGCGACATGATGGTGCGGGGTTCTACCGGCTTCAAGGAATTCCAGGAATCGGGCGAGGGCATCGCCACCAACACCCTCGCCGATCGCCTGCGGAAGCTCGAAGCGGTGGGAATTATCGCTGCCGAGACCAATGCGACGGACGCGCGGCGGGTTGACTATCGACTGACGCGGAAGGGAATTGATCTGGCGCCGGTCGTGCTGGAGTTGCTCATCTGGGGCGTGCGCTATGAAGACACGGGAGCGCCCTGCGCGATGATCAACAAGCTGGAGAGGCATCGGAAGGAACTGCTGGCCGAGGTGCGACGGCGCTGGCAGAAGCGAGATGCGACGCCGCTGCAGGCGAAGTCTGGCGAGTGGCTGTGGCCGTGAACAGTCGGCTTATGACAGACGATTATTTGCATACAACAAGGAGAGCATGGATGGAACTCAGCACTTATCTTCACTTCAACGGCGATTGCGAAGCAGCCTTCAAGTTCTATGAGGAGTGCACGGGAGGCAAAATCGAGTCCATGTTCCGGCACGAGGGTTCGCCGGCCGAGGCGCAAGTTCCACCGGAGTGGAAGAACAAAATCCTGCATGCGCGCATGAAGATTGGCGATCAGTGCCTGATGGCGTCGGACGCCCCGCCGGGACGTTATAGCCAGCCGCAAGGCTTCTCCGTGTCGCTCGCGCTGAAGGACGTGAAGCAAGGTGAACGCATCTTCAACGCGCTGGCCGAGGGCGGGAGGATTTGCATGCCATTCCAGCAGACGTTCTGGGCCGCGGGCTTTGGTATGGTTACCGATCGCTTCGGCGTTCCGTGGATGATCAACTGCGAAGGGGAGGCATAAGCCGCCGTATCGCGAAACGTGGGACAAGGGCCAGACTGAATCTTTGCGCGGTGCTCGGTTGCGGGGACTCTTGTCCCGCGGGCAACCGCACTCGAGGTGGTTATGAAAGGAAAGTCAGTAATAGCAAACATCGCAGTGGTGGTAAGTGCATCGGCAGCGCTGATGCTGGTCGTTGGGCTGAGCACGGCTTACGGAGCAACGCCCATGGATTCCAAGACGCAGTACACGAGCATGGCGCCGCTGAGCCAATACCTTGACGATCGCGATACCGAGATCGCGCTGGCGCGCAGCGCGGCTCCGGATGCGATCTCGCGCGACGCAACTGTCATGGTCCTGACCGAGCACGGCTACGTCACTGCGGTCGAGGGCAAGAACGGTTTCGTTTGCGTAGTGGAGCGCGCGTGGATGTCGCCCGACGACTCGCCGAGCTTCTGGAATCCCAAGATGCGTGGTCCAGTTTGCTTCAATCCTCCCGCGGCGCGATCGATTCTGCCGTCGACCTTCGAGAGAACGAAGATGGTTCTTGCCGGCAAATCGAAGGACGAGATCATCGCTGCTAATAAGGCGGCTTACGATAGCAAAGAGCTGCCTGCGATGGAGCCGGGATCGATGAGCTACATGATGTCGAAGCGCGCATGTCTGACCGCGAGCTGCGGAAATCTCGCGCACGTGATGATTTACACGCCGCACGGCGATCCTGCCTACTGGGGCAATGATGTGCCCAACTCGCCGATCATGTTAAATCCGCAGTTCAAAGACATTGCGCCGATCGATGTGTGGGTGATCTCCGTTGGCAAGTGGTCCGACGGAACGCCCGCGCCGGTAATGTAGTGCAGCGATCGGCGAATGGCTGGGGAAACTATGACGACTCCTGCGATCAGCAAACCGCAATCCACCTCACGCGCGGCCGTTTGGATAGGACGCATCCTGCAACTGCTCATCGTCCTGCTCCTGCTGTTTGACGCGGGTACGAAGGTGCTGAAACTGGATATGGCCGTGAAAGGAAGCGTGCAGGCCGGGTTCTCCGAAGCGGCCGTCGCGCCGGTTGGTTGGACGCTGCTGATCAGCTTGATCGTCTACGTCATTCCGCGCACGGCAATCCTGGGAGCGATTTTGCTTACCGGCTATCTTGGGGGCGCGGTGGCCACGAATGTTCGCATGTCGCTTCCTCTGGGATTCGATTTGCTGCCCGCCATCCTTGGAGCACTGGTCTGGGCCGCGCTCTTCCTGCGCGATGAACGGCTGCGGACGATGATTCCGTTGCGCAAGTATGATGCAACTAACTAACTCGGGAGAGCAGCATCGATGAGCAGAGTCCGCGTACTCGCCGGCACCCGCAAAGGCGCATTCATCCTGGAATCCGACGGCAAGCGCGACAACTGGACCGTCAGCGGCCCGCACTTCGCCGGCTGGGAGATCTACCACATGAAGGGCTCGCCGGCCGATCCCAATCGCATCTACGCATCGCAGACCAGCGGCTGGTTCGGGCAGATCATTCAGCGCTCCAGCGACGGCGGCAAGACGTGGGAGACGCCCGGCGGCGGCCCGGAGAAATCGCCGCAAGGCTGGCCGATGGGCGAGAGCAACAAGTTCGTCTACGACACTTCGCCCGTGACCGGCGCGCCGCTCACCACGCATCAGTTTTACGACGGCACGCAGCA
>JASHXK010000384.1 GCA_030043575.1 Terriglobales bacterium | reverse complement strand
AACTGCGACGCGATGCTAGTATCTCCGAATTGCTTGTACGCCAAGGAGATGGCATGAGTACTGCGCCGCAACCTTCCCTTCAATACGAGATCGAGAAGTCAACCGACGACGTTAACAACACCGTAACCACTATCAAATGTCATGGCCGCGTGGTCAGCGATACGGCCGGTCAGTTGAAGGAAGTGGTGAAGCCGCTGATCCCGCAAGGCGGCCGCATCCTCATCGATCTTAGCGACGTCCAACATATGGATAGCTCAGGCTTGGGCACGCTGGTCGGCCTGAAGGCGTCTGCGCTCAACGCCGGATATTGCAGGTTGGAGCTTGTGAATCTCACACCGCGCATCGCGGATCTGCTGCGCATCACCAAACTGTCGCAGCTGTTCGCGTCGTAAGGGGCAAGATAACCACAGAGACACAGAGCCACAGAGAAAGGCAAAATCTAGAAATCTCTGTGTCTCCGTGCCTCTGTGGTTAATTATGAAGTTATGCACACCGGCGTCCCCATCACGCTCTCCCGCGACTGCGAGGTCATCGAGATTCCGAGCGGCATGCGCAGCACTCTGCCTGCCGGCGCGGTCGTCCGCATCATGCAGACTCTCGGCGGCAGCTACACCGTTAGTGGCGGCCAATACGGCTACATGTATCGCATCGACGCGCGTGATGCCGACGCGCTCGGTCTTTCCGCTCCGGAAACGCCGGCCTCGTCCGAGCACAAGACCTTCAGTGAACAACTCGTCCGCGACGAGCTTAAGACTGTCTTCGATCCCGAGATCCCGGTCAACATCGTCGATCTCGGCCTGGTGTACGGCTGCGAAATCAAACCTTCCGAGGATGGCGGCCACAATATCGATGTGAAGATGTCGATGACCGCGCCGGGTTGCGGCATGGGCAACGTCCTCAAGGCCGACGTCGAGAGTAAGCTGGCGCGCCTCCCCGACGTGAAGCGCGTCAACGTGGAAATCGTCTTCGAACCGCCGTGGACTCCGGCGCGCATGTCCGAAGCGGCCAAGCTCCAGCTGGGCTTCGATCTCGACTTCGGCGAACCCGCCTCCGGCCTGCCCATCTTCCGCTAGAACGATCTAGCTTTGAAGGGCGCAACTTTAGCTGCGCCGGTCCAAGCCCTTTATTCGTGGCATCCCGAGCGAGTCGAGGAACCTGCCGTTCGCCGTTCATTCATGAAAGACGCCTTGGTCTCTTGATACTCTAGTTTCCATGCCTCGTCTCGCCGCGCTCCTCGCATCGTTTCTCATCTGCGCTACATCGCTCGTCGGCCAAAGCAAAAGCTCGCAAACCAAGCCCACGCCCGGTGTCACCACCATCACCTCGTTCGATCAGGATCATACCGTCGTTGGCTGGCTCGAGATCGTTCCCTTCGAGAGCAAGGTCTTTCACAACAAGCGCATGTTGCGCGTGCTTGTTCCGGCAAATTATTTCTCGCCGCACAACGCCCATCGCAGCTATCCCGTACTCTATCTGCAGGACGGCGAGCATCTCTTCGATGAAGCCACCAGTCCGCAAGGCGAGTGGCATGTGGACGAAACCGTGGAGCATCTCGTCGGCGCCTTTAAGATTCCGCCCATGTTTGTCGTTGGCATTGACAGCGCCGGCGATCAGCGCAGCTCCGAATACCTGGCCTATCCCGATCCGCTCAACAAGGACGTCAGCGAGAAGAATGCGCTCGGCAAAGACTACGCCCGCTTCCTCACCACGGAGGTCATGCCGTTCATCGAGAAGCGCTATCGCATCTCGCGCGGCCCGCAGAACACCGGCATCGGCGGCTCGTCCTATGGTGCACTCATCGCGCTTTACACCGCGCTGAAGTATCCAACGCTCTTCGGTCATGTGCTGGTCGAAAGTCCGGAGCTGCGCATCGGCGATCGCCAACTCATGAAAGACGCCGAGAAGGCCAGTGTGCTACCCCGCAAAATCTATATCGGCATCGGCACCAAGGAGGGCAACGATCCTTCACAGAGCCCGCTGGTGGTGGATGACGTGCGCCAGCTCGAAGCGGTTCTGGTGAAGAAGGGGATGGGCGCCACTCGACTGCGCGTCGCGATTGAAGAAGGCGGTCAGGACAACGAAGCTGCGTGGTCGCGCCGCCTGCCTGACGCGCTCCTTTTCCTTTACGGACAATAATCTTCTTTTCACGGGCTCAGCAAACCCGCTCTCTTAGGCGCACATCTCATCTGCGCCGACAGGAGAGCTCGCATGTCCAACTCCGACCTGACCTCAATCTTTTTCATCCTCTTGCTTCTAGTAGGCCTCGCGCAGTTGCTGGGATACGTTTTCGTCAAATTGCGTCAGCCTAAGGTCGTCGGCGAAATCCTTGCCGGTATCGTGCTTGGGCCGGCGATCCTTGGCCGGTTGCCAGTCGTCGCGAGACTGATGGAGGCCGCGAAACAGCAGGCCAGCATTCTCACCTTTGTCTATTGGCTGGGGCTGCTGCTGTTGATGTTTCTCTCCGGCGCGGAGACACGTCAACTCTTTACTCGCGAGGAGCGCCGGGAGGTGGGGTGGCTGACGACCGTTGGCACGGGTATTCCGTTCGTTCTCGCATTGGTCTTCGGCTCACGCCTCATTCGTCCGTCGCTTGCCGGTCCTCACGGTAACCGCGTTTCGCTGATCATCGTTCTTGCCGTCGGAGTTGCGGTCACATCCGTGCCCGTCGTCTCGAAGATTTTCGCGGACCTGAAAATTTTGCATACTCGCTTCGCGCGCCTCGTGCTCGGCGTCGCTGTGCTGGAAGACATCGTTCTCTGGCTTGCGCTGGCCATTGCCACGGCTTTAGCGGGAAAGACCGTGCTCGATCCGCGGGCTATGTCGTGTCACCTGTTCGCAACCGTCGCATACTTTGTTCTGGGGCTGACGCTGCTTCCCCGAGTCATCAAGCGCCTCAACAAGTCCCGTTTCAACGTCTTCGCGCAGCAATCGCCCGTCGCCTATGCCATCGCCGTGCTCCTGGCCTATTGCGTGGTGGCGGGAGCGCTCGACGTGAGCCTGGTCTTTGCCGCGTTCCTGGCAGGCTTTGCCGTCGTGCACAAAAAACGCAGGCTCTTTGCCGACGCCCTGGACGCCATCGGCAAAGTTTCCTTCGCCTTCTTCATTCCCGTCTACTTCGCAATCGTGGGATTGAAGCTCGATCTGGTGCGCGGCCTGTCGGTACGAATGCTCGCGATCTTCCTCATTGGAAGCTGCATTATCAAAGTTCTGTCCGTCTCGTTAGCGGGGCGCTTTGCAGGATTCCGCGGACTCGATCTCATAAACTTGGCGATTACCACCAACGCACGCGGTGGCCCCGGGAATCGTGCTCGCCAGCGTGGCCTTTGACGCGGGTATCATCAGCCCGCAGTTCTACACCACGCTGGTTCTGGCAGCCGTATTAACGTCGCAGTTCGCAGGCGCATGGCTCGACTATGTAGTGCGCAAAGGTTGGCCCCTGCTAAGCTCAGCGCCCACGCTCAACGCAGAAACCGCGCCGCAGGAAACTCCTGCCGCAGCATAAGGGCGGATGATTCACTTCAGCCCGAAGTTGTAGCTCAATCCCGAGCTGGTGCCGTAGTCGCTGCCGGAAAAGTGGTTCGGCGGCTGATTGTCCCAGTTGCCGTAGAACGATACGTTCCACGACAAGTCGCCTGTGATCTTGATGTAGTATGTCGCGTTCGTATTGACGTAGATTCGTCCCGGCTCGGTGAACGCAGGAAATGCCGACGCTGTCACGGTCAAGTTGGTTTTGTTAAAGCGGAAAAACTTGACCTGCGCTGCTACCAGTCCAGCTCCCACATCCTGCGGCGCTACCGATTCTTTGTACGTGGTTCGCTGCCACGCCAGCCCGGCGATCACCGCGATCTGCGCGTGATTCGTGTTCTTCAGATAGCGTCCGACGCCACCGCCGAAATTGGTTTGCAATGAGATGTCCTGGGTCGAGCTCTGCAGGAAACTGCCCAGCCCGGCGTAGAACCAGTTGTTCCACGGCAGCAGGTGCGCGCCCAGGAAATTAAACTGGTTGCGCGTGGCCGCCGAAGCGGCGCCGCTGCTGGTCGATAACGTTGAGTCATAACTGGCATCGGCTTGCCAGCGTTCGCGAAGATAGGCCAGGTCCGAGCCAAGCGTGTACTGTGTTGTCTCGTTTCCTTTGGAATACTGAATGCCGGTATCGATGTCACCGGTAAAGCGATGCCAGAAGCTGTCCGAGGTCTGGCTCATCTTGACGACCTCCGTCCTCGGCAACTCCGTCTTTTTCTCAGGCGACTCCACAACCTCGATCTTCACCGGCCGCTTTTCCTCGCTCTCGGCTGTGCTTAGAGTTCCCGTGTACACCGACCCGTCCGTTGTCTTGACGATGAACAGCTGCTTGCTCTCCAGGTAGGCAACTTTCGACCACTGCACCGACGAGGTGCCGAGAATGTAATCGAAGCTGACATACAGCACGCCGTCATTGAGGCCTTTGATCTCGCAGGTCAGCCGGTCGCCATTCTTCATCACCAGCACGTCGTTTTTTTCACGCCCGAACAGCGGCAACGTCACCAGTAGAGCAGAAGCTAGAACAGCGGCGCGAACGCTCATCACGCCTCCTATCTTGATCGCGGACAGTGCACCTCAGGGCAGGCACCCACCCCACGTCAGCAGTTTCGATTGAGTAGTTAGGGCAAGGCTATCCTATAGTGCGAAGCTGCCGCTTGGGAATGCAGCGGTGGGTGGTGGCGCAACTCGAATACAGCGCGTTTCACGGCCAAGATCCATGATTCAGGCCCACTTCACATCGCTGCAGAGCCGCTGCAGCGACCGAGCCGCAAAGCATCCTCGTGATAAACTAACTTCATCCCGTCGCGGAGAGGTGGCCGAGTGGCTGAAGGCGGCGGTTTGCTAA
>JASHXK010000383.1 GCA_030043575.1 Terriglobales bacterium | reverse complement strand
CGCCGAAGCTGCGCTGAAGCAGGCGGCGGCGCTGCAACCAGGTAGTGTTGATCTGCTTTATTCTCAGGCGGACTTGGCGGACGCGCTGGGACGTGTGGACGAAGGTATCGAGCTACGAAAACGGACAATTGCGCTGGATCCCCTGTGTTCGTACTGCTTTGTGTTCTTGGGAGAGGGTCTTAACGTCGCCGGACGGTACGACGAAGCCAATGCGGTATTGCAGAGAGCTCTGGAACTGGATCCCCAGCAGGGATTCGTTCACTTTGTTCGAGGCGAGAACCTGCTGGTGCAGGGGCGACCGCAAGAAGCCCTGGTGGAGATGCAACAGGAGACCAACGATGGGTTGAAGTTAGCGGGCGAGTCAATGGCGTATCACTCCCTGGGCCGTCACCAGGACTCGGACGCGGCGTTGAAAGAACTCATCGCCAAGCATGGTAGCGATGGCGCATATCAGATCGCCCAAGCTTATGCCTACCGCGGCGAAGCGGACAAAGCATTCGACTGGCTCGACCGGGGCTACCAACAGCACGATGCTGGGCTGCCTGCTGGTCTCAAAACCGACCCGTTATTGAAGAACCTGCGCCAGAATCCGCGCTACATTGAACTGCTGAAGAAGATGGGTCTACCGCAGTGATCTGTCGATCGGTACCGACTCGCTACTGTCGAAAACCGCGATTACGCCCAAGACTCGTGCCGATGGTCAACGAGCGCAGTGGGGTTTTCACCCAGCCGCTGGCCTAGCAGCGCCGCACATCCTCTCTTCATCTAAACTACTTAGACCTCATGCGAGCTTTGCTGAAACTCGTCGTCGTGCTGGTGCTGGGGTTTGCCATCTGGTTCGGATGGGCGGCGCTGCTGCCGGTACAGCCATCGCAAACGACGTTCGTCCTGCTGCGTCCCGGCTGGAGCACCCGCCATATCGCGCGCAACCTTCAGCAGCAGGGCGTCATCCGCAGCTCAGCGGCGTTCCTCATGGTCCAGTACGCCAAGGGTTTGCCGACGCTGAAAGCTGGTGAGTACAAGTTCGATCAGCCGGCCAATGCGCTCCAGGTCTGGCACCGGCTGGTGCAGGGCGATGTTTACGCCCGGACGGTCGTCGTGCCCGAAGGCTTCAACATGTACGACATCGCACAAGCGGTGGAACAGGCTGGACTTGGTCCGGCTTCCGACTTCATCACCGCGGCCAGGAGCGACACCTTTCTGCTGCGCGATGTCGATCCTGACGCCAAAACTCTGGAGGGGTACTTATTTCCTGACACTTACCAGTTCACCCGCATCGACACCGCGCATGACATCGTTGCGGCCATGGTGCATCGGTTCAAGGGCGAGGCGCAGAGGATTGGCTTGCTGGGCAATGCCGACACCCATCGCATCGTAACCATGGCGTCGATTGTGGAGAAGGAGACGGCCGATCCGAAGGAACGGCCCATGGTTGCTGCGGTTTACTACAACCGCCTGCAGAGGAACATGGCGCTGGCCGCCGATCCCAGCGTGATCTACGCTGCGCTGCTGGCCGGCCGCTATCGCGGAACCATTTATCAGTCCGACCTGCAATACGATTCGCCTTATAATACCTACCGATATCCAGGGCTGCCGCCGGGACCGATTGCCAATCCAGGACTGGCTTCGCTGCAAGCCGCCATGCATCCCGCTCGTGTCGATTTCCTGTATTTCGTGAGCGACAACAATGGTCATCACCGCTTTGCCCGCAGTCTGGAAGAGCACGCCCGCAACGTGGCTGCCTATCGCCGATCGGTGGCAGCCTCGCAGTAGCGCCTGAGTCGGAGCCGCAGGCTGATGCATCTGCCGTATACTACGGGACTCAATCGAATGTCCTCTTGCAACTATGCCTAAGCGCTCCGTACTGGCCGCGGTCTCGGTGCTGGCTCTACTGGCCGGCAGCTCCGGATGCCTGTTCCGCACCCGGCCGGCGGAGATTCGCACCAGCACGGCCAAGCTTGAGACGGCGACCCGGCAGGAGCTGATCGATCGTATTAACACCGAAGCCGCGAAGGTCAAGACCCTGAACCTTACGGTCGATATCGCAACCTCCGTCGGCGGCGAGAAAAAAGGCAAAGTCACCGACTACCAGGAGATTCGCGGCTATATTCTGGTGCGCAAGCCCGATATGCTGCGCATGATCGGTCTGTTCCCCATCGTGCGCAACAAGGCCTTCGACATGGTCAGCCATGGCGATCAGTTCGAGCTGTCGATTCCGGCGAAGAACAAATTCTATGTGGGCCACGGGACTGTTGCCCATTTTTCCTCGAATTCGCTGGAGAACATGCGGCCGCAGGTGATCTACAACGCGCTGCTGCTGCCGGCGATCGATCTGCAAAACGACATTGCGGTGCTAGAGGACAGCAGCGAGCTCATTTACGACACCAGGAACAGGAAGAACCTGGAGCAGCCGGATTACGTCATCGACATCCTGGAGCGCAACGGTGACCAGTGGTACCTCTCGCGCAAGATCATCTTTGACCGCACCAACCTGGTGCCGCACCAACAGCTGATTTACGACGAAAACGGCGCGGTTGCCACCGAGGCGACCTATCAGGTCTACCAGGACTACAACGGCGTCCACTTTCCCAACGTCATCCAGATCAATCGACCGCAGGAGGAATATTCGATCCGCCTAACGGTAGTGAAGCTGACTATCAATGAGCCACTGCGCGACGATCAATTTACCTTGCAGCAGCCGGCGGGATCGCAGCTCGTTGATCTGGACCAACCGCAGCCGAACGCCGCGAACAACGCTGGCTCGGCACCATCCTCAAATCCAACCAAGCCGTAAGTTACTGATTTAAAATATCTAATGAGATCGACAGTTAGCAGCGTCGATTTTTTCGTTGACAAGATATATCTTAAGTAATATCGTAAAACATAACGTAAGATATAACGAAGAAAGGAAAGAAAACATGATTGACCAGATTTTTGTAGTGCGCGAGGGCCGACGCTGCGGAGGGCGGCATTTCGGCGGACGCGAGGGTTGCGGCGAGTCGCACGAGCGCCACGAGCACGGCTATCGCGGACGGCGTCACGGAGGCTTCGAGCATCGCTGGGGCGGTGGACGGGAACGCTTCTTCGACGCCGGCGATATTAAGCTCGTCATCCTCAAGCTACTCTCCGAGCAACCGAGCTACGGCTACCAGCTGATCAAGACGATGGAAGAACGGCTGGCCGGCGGATACACGCCGAGCGCTGGGGTGATCTATCCCACTCTTACGATGCTGGAAGAGGAAGGTTTGGCGACGGCATCGGCGGAGAACAATCGCAAGGTGTACTCGCTGACGCCGGAGGGAGTGGAGTATCTCCAGGCCCACAGGCGTGAGGTGGACGAGCTGTTTGAGCGGCTGGAAGAAGCGGGCAAGAGCTTCGAGCGCAGCCGCTCGCCGGAGATCCGCAAAGCCTTTATGAATCTGCGCAGCGCGGTAATCGCGCGCGTGTCACGGGAGCGCGTGGCCGCCGAGCAGACCCGCAAGATTGGCGAGATCATTAACGCTGCGGCCAAAGCGATCGATGAGCTGTGATCCATGCGATCCGGCATCGATCGACAAGCTCCGTGATCCCAACGAAGAAATCCCGCTTCAGCTGAACCCGAAGCGGGATTCGCGTCTGTGGCCAACCTCGGACGCAAAGGCTGACGGCTGAGAGCTGACAGCCGACGGCGTCTTACCGCTTGGACGTGCCGCGGGCCATCTTCTTCACCTTGCGCTTCTGCGAGCCGCGCGCGTAGGTGCGAGGCGCCTTGGGCGTCGCCTTTTTGCGCGACGCGCGCTTGACCTTCTTACGTTCCAGCTTGTCGGTGATGCTCTTCGTGTTTGCCATGAATTCTACATTCCCTCGTTCTTTTAGAAAATTTGTGCCAAGAACCGCTCTGTATCAGGGCACGGCTTCAGCCGTGCCGATCGTTGTCGGTTGAAATCGGGCTTTAGCCCCTGCTGACGTCTCTGGGGAAATCCTGTCGCCGCTCCGCGGCTCCCACCCTCATTCCCGTCCTACCCCAGGGCTCACGCCCTGGGCTAACTGCGATTCCGCCGCTGCGCGGCTGGCTCAATGCTCGCAATTGGGCGTACGTGGGAGTCCTGTCGAAGGCTCGCGTTCCGACTTACGCCTTCTCCAGCTGCGCGTACTTTTCCACCAGCTTCTTCAAACCGAACCTTGGAAATTGTACCGTAATCTTCGCATCTTCCCCGTCGCCCTCGCGCTTGCAGACGGTGCCTTCGCCGTATTTAGGATGACGCACGCGCTGCCCGGGACGAAATCCGACTCGTCCTGTAGCCGCCGCAACTTCAACCTTGGGCCGTGTGAACTTCTTGCCGCGCGAGGCGAAGAACTCAGCGATGTTGTCGATGGAGT